>JAYUGK010000029.1:0-2633 GCA_043738415.1 Chloroflexota bacterium
GGCTCAGCGCGCACCCCGCCGTTTGCCAACGCCCCGTAGGCGTCAGCCAGGTCGAGCATATGGACCCCGATGGTGCCAAGGGTGAGAGACGGAACCGCCACTTCGGCGGCCTGCTGAGGATCCCATTTCAGTCCGAAGCGCTCGGCCATGGCAACCACGTTCTCGGTGCCGATCAGCTGCTGAGCCTTGGCCGCGGGAATGTTCAGCGAGTACTTCAGCGCGTCACGCAGGCGGACAGGACCTCGCTCACCGCCATCCGCGTCGGGAACCGAGAAGCCATCGACGATCTCTCCCTTGACGTCCACGAACATGCTCGCCGGCGTGAGGACACCGCGCTCAAAGCCGGTCGCGTAGGTGATCGGTTTGAAGGCCGATCCGGACTGCCGATAAGCCTGGCCCACGACGTCGTAGGCCGGCTGGTGCTCGGGGGTTGCCTCGCCGTAGAAGTTCGCCGAGCCGACGTAGGCGAGCACAGCCCCGGTCCGGTAATTGAGGGTCACCAGTGCGTCGTTGCGGATGTTGCGACCCTGGAGCTTGACGATCCAGCTCATCGCCGACTCCCCGTACTTGGCCTGCAGCTCGGCATCGCTGAGGCGGTCGAGGTCGTACGCGATGCCTGCCCATTTCTCCGCGGCGAGCTGGTAGGCCTGGTATTGCAGGGTGGTGGTGATCACCAGGCCGCCGCGGTCGAGCAGGTCCTCGCTGCCAAGCAGCTCCGCCGCAGCTCGCCGTGCGGCGTAGACGAAGTGCGGCGCCTTGTACTGCTGGTTCCTGGGCGCCACCAGCACGATCCGCTCGGCGTCCGCCGCGGCGCGCTGGGCTGGCGTGATGGCACCAGTGGCCTCCATCCCATCGAGCACGTAGCCCTGCGCCCGAATCGCGTCGGAGTCGCTCGGCACGACGAGCACGGTGCTGCCATCGGGCGCAAGTTCCGGCACGGCGACCTGCGTCGGATCGAGCGCGGACGGCGCGCGCACCAGCGCAGCCAGCAGCGCGGACTCGGCGATCGTCAATTGGTCGCCGGGGGCCAACGAGGTGATGTCCTTGCCCAGGTAGCGGCTGGCGGCGGCCCAGATGCCGTACGCGTTGTTGCCGTAATAGACCTGATTGAGGTACATCTCCAGCAGCTTTTGCTTGCCCTGCAGGCCCGGATAACGGTCGCCGACCTGCAGCGCGAGGATCGCTTCCTTGATCTTGCGTTCCCAGCGGCGCCCGCCGTCGGTGAGCAGATCGGTGTTAAAAAGCCGAATTCGCACCAGCTGTTGGCAGATCGTCGAGGCGCCCGACACCGTCCGCGACGCGGAGAAGTTCTGAAGCGCCGCACGCACGATGCCGCGGAAGTCGATGCACGGGTTGGTCCAGAAGGTGCGGTCCTCGGCGGCCACCTGCGCATCGATCATGACCTTCGGGATCTGCGCGAAGGGGATCACCCGCCGCTGCTCGGCGGCGAAGGTGGCCAGCTCGACCCCGTCTGCGGAGACGACACGCGAACCCTCGCTCAACTCGAAATGCTCGAGGCCGCCGGGATCGGGGAGCCCCGCGGTGTAGGACGCGAAGGTGCCGATCACGCCGATGAACAGGGCGGCGGCAAGCGCCGCAAAGGTGCCGAGAACCAGCGCGGGAAGCGGCGCGATGCCCGGCGACGAGCGATGCGGAGAGCCACCACGGGCGGACGAAGGAGTTGGCGCGGCGCCATAACGGCGACCGGCGCGCGACGGGGTGCGGCGCATCATCGACGGCCAGACTCTAGCACGGCCCTCTATCATCGGCCGATGAGCCCGCAGATCCTTGACGATCTGGCCTGGCGCGGACTGGTCGCGCACAGCACCGATCCAACCGCGCTCGGCGCTGCCCTGGACGCCGCTCCGGTCACCTTCTACTGCGGCTTCGACCCGACCGCCGCGAGCCTCCACTTCGGCAACCTCGTGCAGCTGATCGTGATGCGGCGGCTCCAGATGGCCGGACACCGGCCGATCGCGGTGGTCGGGGGGGCGACCGGGTTGGTCGGCGATCCGAGCGGAAAGACCGCCGAACGCAACCTCAACGAGGCGGACGTGGTGGCGGCCTGGGTCGAGCGGATTCGCGGCCAGGTCGAACGCTACCTGGCCTTCGACGGCCCCGCCGCGGCGCGCCTCGTGAACAACCTGGAGTGGACGGCGCCTCTCTCTGCCCTCGACTTCCTGCGCGAGGTCGGCAAGCACTTCAGCGTGAATCGCATGCTCGACCGGGAGGCGGTCAGCGCGCGCCTCGCGGCAGGCGGAATCAGCTTTACCGAGTTCAGCTACCAGATCCTGCAGGCATTCGACTACCTGGAGCTGCACCGTCGATACGGATGTAACCTGCAGACCGGGGGGAGCGACCAGTGGGGCAACCTGACCGCCGGGGTTGACCTGATCCGTCGCGTAACGACTGAGAGCGTGCATGCCCTGGCCACCCCGTTGATCACCAGGGCCGATGGCTCGAAGTACGGCAAGACCGCAGGCGGCACCCTGTGGCTCGATCCGCAGATGACCTCGCCGTACGCCTTCTTCCAGTACTTCGTGAACACCGACGACGCCGATGTGGGTGCGCTGCTGCGCGTCTTCAGCTTCCGGTCACGTGAGGAGATCGAGGCGTTGGAGGCGACCGTCCTC
>JAYUGK010000030.1:0-7703 GCA_043738415.1 Chloroflexota bacterium
AGCAGGCTTCTGCCTGTTCAACAACGTTGCGCTGGCAGCGGCATCCCTCCGCCTGGCAGGCCTGGCGCAGCGCATCGCCATCCTCGATTGGGACGTTCACCACGGCGATGGGACACAGGCGATCTTCGACGCCGATCCCGACCTGTGCTATGCCTCCACCCACCAGGCACCGCTCTATCCGGGGACCGGCGATGCGGCGGAGCGCGGAATTGGAGTGGCAATCGGCACCAAGCACAATCGGCCACTGCGTCCGGGCAGTGGGGACATCCCCTTTATCGACGCGTGGACGAAGCAGCTGTTGCCGGCGGTTGAAGCCTTCAGCCCGGAGGCGGTGCTCATCTCCGCGGGCTACGACGCCCACCGTGCGGATCCGCTGGCCGAACTGGAGCTGTCCGAATCCGGGTACGGCGCGGTTGCGCGGGCGATCGGCGAGATGGTGGCCCGCCTGCACCTGCCGGGAGTGGCGCTGACGCTGGAGGGGGGTTACGACCTCCAAGCGCTGCGCGGCAGCATCTCGGCAACGGTGGTCGGTCTGCTGGACGGGCTCGCGGGTCCGGAGCGCGCCTGATGGCTATACTCGGGCCGACCTCGGGGAAGGGGACCGCTTTGGCATCTGCAGCAGCGACCGGCGCCTCCGCGAACTCGCCGGCGGGTAGCCCCGACGGCGCTGCGTCCCACGAGCGGGCCGCCGGCGCAGGCCACCTCATCATCATCAGCGGCCTCTCCGGCGCGGGCAAGAGCCAGGCCAGCAAGCTCTTCGAGGACCTCGGCTACTACTGCGTTGACAACATGCCTCCGGAGCTGCTGCCGGGCTTCCTTTCGTTGCGCGATGACGACCCACGCCGCTATGCCGAGGTGGCCCTGGTGCTGGACATCCGGGCGGGCGACCCGGCCCCCGCCATCGAGCTGGCGCGAACGGCGCTCGCCGCGCGCGGAATCGGGATGAGGGTGCTGTACCTGGAGGCCAGCGATGCCAGCCTGGTCAGCCGCTATAACGAGACCCGACACCGCCATCCGCTCCAGACACGGAGCGGCGTGCAGGCGGGGGTCGTGGAGGAGCGCGAGCGTCTGGCCAGGACGAGGGAGCTGGCCGACCACGTGATCGACACCTCGGGGCTGTCCATCGGCCAGTTGAAGGAACGCCTCTTCAGCTTCGTTCCGCGCGAGGGAAATGTCGATGAGCTGCAGATCGACGTCCTCACCTTCGGCTTCAAGTTCGGCATCCCGATTGAGGCCGACCTCGTCTTCGACGTGCGCTTTCTGACCAACCCGTATTACGTCCCCGACCTGAAGCCGCTGTCCGGCCTCCAGGCGCCGGTGAAGGAGTACGTGCTCGGTCAGCCGATGGCGGGCCGCTTCCTGGAGCTGGTGATGGAGCTGCTCCAGCTCACCGTGCCGGCCTACCGGTCGGAGGGCAAGACACGGCTCACCGTCGCGCTGGGCTGCACCGGGGGCTATCACCGCTCGATCGCGCTGGCGGAGGAGCTCGCCGAACGGCTGCGCAGCCTGGGCGGCACCTCGGTGGCGGTGTTTCACCGCGAGCTGGAACGATGAGACGGCCTCGCCTGCCGCGCTGGCTCTATCCGGGGATGCACCTCAAGCGCTGGCTCGTGCTGCTCTTCCTGGGGATCACGGTCCTCGGCCTGGGTGCCGCAATCCTCCTGGTTGACCTCTACCGTCGCTATGCCGATACCGTGCCACTCCTCTTCTGGCTGACGGGCGCCGGCCTCGACCGACCGATCCGCGCAATCCTGGTGGGGATCGGCGGGCTGGCGCTGACCGTGGTCGGCGTCTGGGGGCTCATGCGCAGCGTTGTGTCGCCGTTCGTGACGCGCGGCGACTCCGTGCTCGAGGTGCTCTACACCAAGCGCTACCTGGCGCGAGGCCCGCGCATCGTGGCGATCGGCGGCGGGACCGGGCTGTCAACCCTGCTCCGCGGCCTGAAGGGCTACTCGGCCAATATCACCGCCATCGTGGCGGTGACGGACGACGGCGGCAGCAGCGGCCGCCTGCGGCAGCAGCTGGGGATCGTGCCGCCCGGCGACATTCGCAACTGCATCGCGGCGCTGGCCGACGCGGAGCCGCTGATGACCCAGTTGATGCAGTACCGCTTCCCGCCAGGGTCAGGGCTGGACGACCACGCCTTTGGAAACCTGTTCATCGCCGCCATGACCGCGGTGACCGGTGACTTCGAGGACGCGGTGCGGGAGTCAAACCGGGTGCTGGCGGTTCGCGGCCAGGTGCTGCCGGCCACGGGCGTCCCGCTGAACCTGTGCGCCACCCTGGCTTCGGGTCGCACCCTTCGCGGCCAGGTGGCGATCAGCCACGCCGAGGAGCCGATCGAGCGGGTCTCGATCGAGCCGGCCGATGTGCGTGCCAGCCCGGAGGCACTCGAGCGCATCCTTGAGGCGGACCTCATCGTTCTGGGGCCGGGAAGCCTCTTCTCCAGCGTGCTGCCGAACCTGCTGATCAGCGATATCCGCGACGCGGTGGCCGCCGCCAACGGCATGCGGGTCTATGTCTGTAACGTGGCGACCCAACCGGGCGAGACCGGCTCGTTCAGCGCGGCGCGCCACGTGGAGACCCTGATTGCGCACGTTGGAGAAGGACTGATCGATTACGTGCTGCTCAATGACAACCAGAATGCGCGGCGGCCCGAGGGCTGGGTCGCGCAGCCGGTGGAGATCGATGTCCGTCGCCTCGAAGCCTTCCCGGTGACGATCGTGGAGGAGGACCTGGTCGACGTGCTGAACGCCCATCGCCACGACCCCGCCAAGCTGGCGGCGGCCCTCATGCGGATCCAGCAGCAGGACCGCGCCGAGCGGCCGCGGCAACGGCGCCCCGCCTCGCAACCGACCGCCTCGGCGAGTTGAGCTCGCCTGCCGATGCTGGTCGCGAGTGAGCTGAAAGGGGAGCTGGCGCGGATCCGACCGGCCCGTCGCTGCTGCCATCGGGCAGAGTTAATCGGCCTGCTGCACGGCACCGCAGGAGACACGGTGCGGACGCTGGACCCCGCAACCGCCCGGATTGCGGTCCAGCTGGCGGCCTCGCTGGCGTTGCCGACCGTCGCCGGGAGCCGCCGACCCGCAGCAGGTGCGGTCCGGCGTCACCCGGCTGCACGGCGAACCCACGTGCAGGTGCTGATCCCCGACGCCGTGGTGGATGCGTGGGTCTGGCGCACGGAGAAGGCGTGCGATCGGCGCGCCTTTCTGCGGGGACTGATGCTCGGAAGCTCCTCCATCTCCTTCGGACTGTCCGGCCCGCACGTCGAGTTTGTCCTGCACGATCCGGCTCGCGCCCGGGCGCTCGTCGAGCTCCTCGCCGCTCACGAGGTTCATGCCGGGCTCATGCACCGGCGCGGTCGGCACGTCGTCTATCTCAAGGGCCAGGAGGAGATCGCCACGCTCCTTCGGCTGGCGGGAGCCAACCGGGTGTTGCTCGACTTCGAGGCGGGACGAGTGGGGCGCGATGTCCAGAATCGGCTCAACCGCCTGGTCAACGCCGAAGAGGCAAACCTGGGACGGACCGTTCGCGCGGCCGATCGACAGCTGCAGGCGATCATCCGCCTAGAGTCGTCTGGCCGGCTCGAGGAGCTGCCGCAGGGACTGCGCGAGGCGGCCGCCGAGCGGCGCAGGCAGCCCGATGCTGACCTCGATGCGCTAGCCTCCGGCCTGGGGATCGGCCGGTCGGCAACGAATCACCGCCTGCGGCGCCTGGTCGTGCTGGCCGCGGAGGCAGATCTGACATGAGGAGCTGAGGTGTCCGCGACCCGCTCGCCGCTGGTGGTCGGCAACTGGAAGATGAATCCCGATGCGCTCCTCGCCGCCAGGCAGCTGGCGACCGGGGTGCAGGAGGCGACGGCGGGAATCGCGGCCCGCACCGTGGTCTGTCCTCCGGCGATCTGGCTCGGCGTAGTGGCAGCTGCGGTCGGTGGGTCGTCAACGGAGCACGGCCGCCTCGGGATCGGGGCCCAGACGATGCGTGCCGAGGAGCGCGGCGCATTCACCGGAGAGACCTCGCCGCTGATGCTGGCGGGAGTCGCCGACTACGTGATCATCGGTCACTCGGAGCGCCGGCAGTACGACAATGAAACCGATGCCGGGGTGGCGGCCAAGGTCGCCTCCGCGGTCGCCCATGGCCTGGTCCCGATCGCGGCGATCGGCGAGCGCGCGGAGGAACGTCGCGCGGGCCTGGCTGCGAACGTCATCGAGCGACAGCTGCGCGCCGCCATCTCGCGCCTGCCGCGGATCGCCGGCAGCGGATTGGTCGTCGCATACGAGCCGGTCTGGGCGATCGGGACGGGTGAAGCCGCGACTGCCGAGGACGTCCAGGCTGCGGCCGCGCAGATCCGCGCCATCCTGGCCGAATCCGACCCGGTCGGCGCTGAAGAGGTGGCGATCCTGTATGGCGGCAGCTGTACCCCTTTGAATGCGACCGAGTTCTTTGCCGAGCCGGACGTCGATGGCGCCCTGGTTGGTGGGGCATCGCTCGACCCGGCGTCGTTTGCGGCGATCGCCCGGGCCGCCGCCACTGCCCGCGGATGATGCCGGCTAGCTCGCACCGCAAGACGCTCATCCTGTGCGTGCTGGATGGATTCGGGCTGTCCGACGATCCGCGTCGCAACGCGCTGCTGGCGGCCAGGATGCCCAACTGGCAGCGACTGATGACGAGCTGGCCGCACTGCCGGCTGGCTGCCTCGGGGATCGCGGTCGGGCTTCCTGACGGCCAGATGGGGAACAGCGAGGTTGGACATCTCAACCTCGGCGCCGGGTTCCCCGTGCTCCAGGATCTGCCGCGCATCAGCGCCGCGATCGCCGATGGCTCGTTCTTCGACAACGCCGCGCTCCGCGGAGCGGTTGATCGCGCGGTCCACGGCGGCACTCGTCTGCACCTGCTGGGTCTGATCGGACCGGGCGGCGTCCATGCTACCGATGATCACCTGGTGGCGATCGCGGAGCTTGCGCATCGTCGTGGCCTGCCCGCCGAGCGGGTCCTGCTGCATGCCTTCGCCGACGGGCGCGACACCGCACCTCGCTCAGCCGCCGTCCTGCTCCCGGCGCTCCTGCAACGCTTGAGCGGTCTTGCGACCCTTGCGACCGTCAGCGGCCGCTTCTACGCCATGGACCGGGACCAGCGCTGGGAGAGGGTCGCGCTCGCCTGGGAGGCGGTCGTGCACGGCCGCGGAGCCGTCGCCGCCACGGGCCCCGATGCGATCGCCCAGGCCTGCGCCGGTGACAAAGGCGACGAGTTCGTCCTCCCGACGGTGATCGGCAACTACCCGGGGGTGGGGGATGGGGACGTGGTCGTCCATGCCAATTTCCGGGCCGACCGGGCCCGGGAGCTGACGCAAGCCTTGGCCGTTGCTCATTTCGATGGCTTCGACCGCGGCCACCGCCCGAAGAACCTCTCGGTGGTCACCCTCACCGAGTACCAGTCTCCCGCCGACCTGCCGGTCGTGGTGGGATTTCCGCCGCTCGCAATCGACTCGCTGGCGGCGCATCTGTCGCGGCTCGGTCTGCGTCAGCTGCATGTCGCCGAGACCGAGAAGTACGCGCACGTCACCTACTTCTTCAACGGGGGAGTGGAGGCCCCCTACCCTGGTGAAGACCGCATTCTGCTGCCGTCGCGACGGGACGTGGCGACCTACGACCTGGCCCCGGAGATGAGCGCGGCCCTCATCACGGAGCGGGTCGTGGCTGCGATCCGAGCAGGAGAGCTCGACTTCATCATCCTGAACTACGCGAACGCGGACATGGTCGCCCACACCGGGGTCTGGGCGTCCGCCGTGCAGGCCGCTGAGGTGATCGACGGCTGCCTCGGAGAACTCGAGGCCGCTGCCCTGGCGGCCGGCGCGACGCTGCTGATCACCGCCGACCACGGGAATATCGAGCAGATGCGCGACGAAGCGGGCAATCCGCAGACCAAGCACACCAGCGCGCCAGTCCCCTTTGTGCTGGTCGATGCCGCGCACCGCGGGGCGCGTCTGCGCGATGGCATCCTGGCCGACGTGGCCCCCACCATCTGCGGGCTGATGGGGATTCCCACGCCTCCCTCGATGACCGGGCAGGACCTGCTCTCCGGATAGGTCTGATAAACTCGGCCGCCATGGATAAACCGCTCGTCGTCGCCCAACTCATCATGGCTGTCGCGCTGATCGCCTCGATCCTGCTCCAGCAGCGCGGCACCGGGTTGGGTGGCGCCTTTGGTGGAGAGGTGACGGCCTACCGGAGCCGGCGCGGAATCGAGCGCACGCTCTTCCGCCTGACGATCCTGCTGGCGGTCCTGTTCGTCATCTTCAGCCTCCTGAACCTGCTCCCAGCCTCAGCCTGAGCCAGGGTCGGCCGGGCGGTTCCCGCGGGAGGCTGTGCTATCATCGCGGCCGCCTCGCCGGGCCGGCGCCCAGCGAGTCTGACGGGCCGAGGTGGCGGAATAGGCAGACGCGCTAGGTTCAGGACCTAGTGACCATTACGGTCGTGTGGGTTCAAGTCCCTCCCTCGGTACCACGCTCCGATGCCCAGGTGGCGGAATTGGTATACGCGTACGTTTGAGGGGCGTATGAGGCAACTCATCCGGGTTCAAGTCCCGGCCTGGGCACCACCTTCCTCGACCTACGGCTCCCCGGTCCGGATAGCCCTGCGTCCGATACGCTGTCCCGAGGGCGGTTAGCTCAGTTGGTCAGAGCGCCTCGTTTACACCGAGGAAGTCACTGGTTCGAGTCCAGTACCGCCCACCAGCCAGCGTCGATTGACGGATCGCGGGACCCTGCATGCGGCCCTGCTAGACTGATCGAGGACGGGGTCGACCGAGCGTGCAGCCCGGGATCCCAGTCACGTGGAGAATTCAATGGAACTGCTTGTCATCGTCGGAATCCTGGTCATCGTCGCGGTGTTCGTGGTCGGGATCTACAACGGTCTCATCGGACGTCGCAACAAGGTCGACGAAGCCCTCGCCCAGATCGAGGTCCAGCTCAAGCGCCGGCACGATCTCATCCCGAACCTCGTGAACGCCGTCAAGGGCTACATGGGCTTCGAGCAGAGCGTCCTGACCAAGGTCACCGAAGCCCGTGCCAACGCGGTGTCGGCAGGCGCCCAGGGCGTCGCGGCCCAGGCCCAGGCGGAGAACATGCTGACCTCAACGTTGCGGTCGCTGTTCGCCGTCGTCGAGAACTACCCCGAGCTCAAGGCCAATCAGAACGTTCTCGAACTACAGGAGCAGCTCACCACCACCGAGAACCAGATCTCGTTCAGCCGCCAGCACTACAACGCCACGGTCCTCGACTACAACACGGCGATCCAGACCTTCCCGGCGTTGATCTTCGCGGGGATGTTCGGCTTCACCAAGCGCGACTTCTTCGACGCTGAGCCCGAGGCTGCGAACGTTCCGACGGTGGATCTGAGCCTCAGCTGATCGAAGGTCCGGGCCTGCGGCCCGGGTAACTGGCACCACCATGGCTGCAACCACGTTCTTCGCCCAGCAGGCGGCCAACCGCCGGAACTCATTCCTTCTGGCCGTCCTCGTCAGCCTCCTGCTCGGGGCACTCGGCTTCGCGATCGGCTATGCGACGACCGGCGATTCGGCGGGCGGGATCGGAACCACCGCCGTCGCCCTCATCATCGGCATCGTGGCGTCCCTGGGTAGCTACTTCGCGGGCGACCGGCTCGTCCTGGCGGCATCCAACGCGAAACGGGTCGATTCATCGAAGA
>JAYUGK010000031.1:0-2631 GCA_043738415.1 Chloroflexota bacterium
CCGATGTGCCGCAGCATCAGCGCCCCGGACAGGATCAGGGCGGTGGGGTTCGCCTTGTTCTGACCCGCGTACTTCGGAGCTGATCCGTGCACCGCCTCAAAGACGGCGGCGTGCTCGCCAATGTTCGCCCCCGGCGCCACTCCGAGGCCTCCGACGAGACCCGCGGCCAGGTCGCTGATGATGTCGCCGTACAGGTTGGGCAGCACCAGCACGTCGTACAGCTCGGGCTTCTGAACCAACTGCATGCACATGTTGTCGACAATTCGGTCCTCGAAGGCGACCCGGCCGTCGTACTCGGCGGCGACCTGCTGGCAGCTCTCCAGGAAGAGGCCGTCGGTCAGTTTCATGATGTTCGCCTTGTGGACGGCGGTGACCTTGTGACGGCCGTTGCGCACGGCGTATTCGAAGGCATAGCGAGCGATCCGCTGGCTTGCTCCACGCGTGATGATCTTGATGCTCTCGGCCGCATCGGGGCCGACCCGATGCTCGATGCCGGCATACAGATCCTCGGTGTTCTCGCGCACGATCAGCAGGTCGACATCGGTGTAGCGCGACCGGACGCCGACCATGCTGCGCGCCGGCCGCACGTTGGCGTACAGCTCGAGCACCTGGCGCAGAGCGACGTTCACGCTGCGGAAGCCGCTCCCCACCGGCGTCGTGATCGGGCCCTTGATGGCGACCCCGGTGCGTCGGATGCTGTCGACCACCCGATCCGGCAGGGGCGTCCCCTCCGTGGCGATGGTGGCCTCTCCGGCCTGCTGGATCTCCCACGCAAACGCGATGCCGGTCGCTTCAAGGACGGCGACGGTGGCGTCTGCCAGTTCAGGACCGATCCCGTCGCCGGGGATGAGGGTGACGGCGTAGCTCACGTGGGTCTGCTCCGGGTCTGCTCCGGGTGCGCGCCGATCACAGCGTCGGCGGTACGGAGGCCAAGTGTACGGGGATCGGGTCTTTGCCCGCCGGGCTCGACGACTACAATCTGGCCGCCCGCCGTCATCCTGCCGCACAGAGGTCTGCGTGAAGCTCCAGGAGTTCCGAAGCAAGGAGATCCTCGCCCGGCACGGCGTCCCCCTGATCCGCGGCGAGGTGGCCAGGACTCCCGAGGAGGCGCGCGCGGCAGCCGAGCGGATCGGCGGCCCGGTTGTGGTCAAGGCGCAGGTGCTCGTCGGCGGACGAGGAAAGGCCGGCGGGGTCAAACTGGCCGTCGACCCCGGCGAGGCGGAGGCACGAGCGCGGGAGATCATCGGCCTGGTCATCAAGGGGGTCACCGTCCGCACGCTGCTGGTGGCCCCCGCCGCCCGGATCGCCAGGGAGTACTACCTGGGGCTGATCCTCGACCGGGGAGGCAAGACGATCACCATCATCGCCAGCGCCGAGGGTGGAGTTGAGATCGAGGAGACGGCGAAGGCCAATCCGGCGGCGATCCTGCGGCTGCCGCTCCATCCGCTGATCGGTCTGCAGCGCCACAACGTGCGACGGGTGAGCTTCTTCCTGAGCATCCCGCCCGAGCTGCGCCCCGCCTTCGCCGAGACGCTGACGGCACTGTATGCCGCCTTCATTGGGTCGGATGCCGACCTCGTCGAGATCAACCCGCTGGTCGTCACCGATGACGGCCAGCTGCTGGCGCTCGACGCCAAGATGGTGCTCGACGACTCGGCGCTCGCCCGCCATCCCGAGCTCGAGTCGATGCGCGACCTGGACGAGGAGGAGCCGTCTGAAGCGGCCGCGCGGGAGGCAGGCATCAACTTCATCAAGCTCGACGGCACTATCGGCTGCATGGTCAACGGGGCCGGGCTGGCGATGACCACCATGGACCTCGTCAAGCTGGCCGGGGGCGAGCCGGCGAACTTCCTGGACATCGGCGGGGGGGCCAAGGCCGACCGCGTGGCGGCCGCCTTCCGGATCATCCTGGACGACCCGAACGTGCGGGCGATCCTGGTGAATATCTTCGGCGGGATCACCCGCGGAGACGAGGTCGCTCGCGGCATCGTCGAGGCGCGCGCCACGCTCACGCGCGACGTGCCGATGGTGGTCCGAATCGTCGGCACGAACGCGGAGGCGGCGGCGGCGATCCTGCGCCGGGCGAACCTGATCACCGCCGACAGCCTCGACGACGCGGCCGCGAAGGCCGTGGCTGCCTCCCGCGAGGAGCGGCCATGAGCATCCTGGTCAACGCCGACACGCGGCTGGTCGTGCAGGGCATCACTGGGCGCGAGGGCAACTTCCATTCCCGCGCCATGCTCGAGTACGGGACGCCGATCGTGGCCGGCGTGACCCCGGGCAAGGGCGGCCAGTCCGCGCTCGATGGGCGCGTCCCGGTCTTCGACACCATGGACGAGGCGGTGCGCCAGGCCGGCGCCAACGCCAGCTGCGTCTTCGTGCCAGCGGCCGGCGCCCCGGACGCCATGCTCGAGGCGGCCGAGGCTGGGATCCCTCTCATCTTCTGTATCACCGAGGGAATCCCCGCTCTCGACATGCTGCGGGTGTACTGGGTCCTGCGTCAGCAGGGCGTGAGGCTGATCGGGCCCAACTGCCCCGGCGCAACATCGGTTGGACAGGCCAAGGTCGGGATCATCCCCGGCAACATCCACCGGCCCGGCCCGGTCGGCCTCGTCAGCCGCTCCGGGACCC
>JAYUGK010000032.1:0-2606 GCA_043738415.1 Chloroflexota bacterium
TGCGGCAGGCCGAGTCGTTCGGCTGCCGCGGCCGCCACCAGGGTCGACCCGTCGTCAACGCCAACGACGGCATCGAGCCGCCGTTCGCGGGCGTAGCGCTCGATCGTCGCGGCGCCCCGCTCGGGATCGTCGAGCTGGACCCGGATCGTCCCAGCCCCGGCCACCGACTCGAGCGCGTTCCGTCGCTCCGCCCCGACCACCACCTCCACCCCGAGCCGATCCGCGGCGGCCAGGAAGTCGGCCGTCCGGTAGGTCCGCGTCGGAAGCAGCAGGAGGATCCGGGTCATGGCCGAATTCTGCGCCAGTTGTACGATACCGGCGATGGACGCCCCGCTCCTCCTCATCACTCCGGAGGCGCAGGCCAAGGTCGCGGCGGCCGCCAGGAGCGCCGGCTATCCCGACGCCCGGCTTCGCGTGGCGATCGTCGGTCGACGCGGAGCGAGCTTCGCGTATGACCTCTCGCTCGTTCAGCCGGACCGGGTCGATCCGGCTGACCTCGTCGTCGAGACGCCGCTCGGCGTCGTCTATGTCGCGGCTGCCGATGCGGAGCGACTGCGCGGGGCCACGATCGGCCTGGACCTCACCGTATCCGGCGGGGCGATCGCGATCGACAACCCGAATGTCGGCTGGACCGATCCACTCGCCATGCGGGTCCAGGAGGTCCTCGACACGCAGGTCAATCCCGGCGTCGCCGCCCACGGCGGCTACATCGACCTCCTCGAGGTCAGGGACGGGACGGCCTACATCTCGATGGGTGGTGGATGTGTCGGATGTGCCCAGGTGGACGTGACCCTCCGTCAGGGCGTCGAGGTCGCAATCAAGCGGTCGGTGCCCGAGATCGTCGCCATCGTCGACACCACCGACCACGCTTCGGGCACCAACCCGTACTACCAGTCCGCCAAGAAGTAGGGATGAGCATCAGACCAGAGAGCCGCACGCGCCCGTGCAACGTCCTGGTCATCGGGACGGGCGGCGCTGGCCTCAGGGCTGCGATTGCAGCCCGCCAGGCCGGTGTCGACGTGGTGGTGATCGGCAAGCGGAGCCGGCTGGATGCCCACACCGTGCTCGCCGCCGGCGGGATCAACGCGGCGCTTGGCACCGTCGACCCGGAGGACTCGTGGCAGCAGCACTTCGCCGACACCATGCGCGAGGGCTATTACCTGAGCGACCCGCGCATTGTCGAGATCATGACCCGCGAGGCACCGGCGGCAATCAATGAGCTGGCGGCCTGGGGCTGCCCATTCGCGCGCACCAGCGACGGCAAGCTTGACCAGCGCTACTTCGGCGCCCACACGTATCGGCGTACCTGCTACGCCGGGGACTACACCGGGCGAGCCGTCCTGTCCACCCTGGCCGAACAGGCGCAGAAGCTCGCTATCCCGATGCTTGAAGACCAGTACGTGGCACGGCTGCTGACCGCCGACAGCCAGTGCTTCGGGGCGCTGGCGTTCGATCTCCACACCGGGGATCGCACCGTCTTTGAAGCCGACGCGGTCGTCCTGTGCAGCGGCGGGCACACGCGCATCTGGCGTCGCAGCTCGTCGCGGCGAGACGAGAACTACGGCGAGGGTATGTGGCTGGCCTACCAGGCCGGGGCGCGCCTGATGGACATGGAGCTCGTCCAGTTCCATCCCACCGGGATGCTGGTGCCGGAGGAGGCCGCCGGCACGCTGGTCACCGAGGCCGTGCGCGGCGAAGGCGGGCGACTGTACAACGCCGCAGGCGAGCGCTTCATGGAGCGCTACGACAGCCAGCGGATGGAGTTGAGCAGCCGCGACCGCGTCGCCCTGGCCAACTACACCGAGATCAAGGAGGGCAGGGGCGGCCCCAACGGCGGCGTCTTCCTGGACGTGTCCCACCTTGCCAAGGACGTGATCCTGGAAAAGCTGCCACGCATGTACCGCCAGTTCGTGGAGTATCAGATGCTCGACATTTCCAAAGAGCCGATGGAAGTCGCCCCCACGGCGCATTACTCGATGGGCGGGATCGTGGTCGATCCGCCGAGCCATGCCACCGACGTTAGCGGCCTCTATGCCGCCGGCGAGTGCACCGCGGGACTGCACGGCGCCAACCGGCTGGGTGGCAACTCGCTGGTGGAGACACTCGTGTTCGGCCGTCGCGCCGGCGAGGCAGCGGCACGATTTTCACGGGAGCGCGAATCGCAGCTGCGCTCCAAACCAGTGGTCGACGAGGCACACGCCGACCTCGACAGCCTGATTCACACTGGCACCGAGCTCAGCCGGGCGCTGCAGCGCGCAGTCCGCAACGTCATGTGGGAGCGCTGCGGCGTGGTGCGCGAAGGCAGCGACATGAAGCAGGCGCTCGGGATGCTGGACGAGGTCCGCTCGGCGCTGCCGAGCGTCGACGTGCGCCCCAGCGAGGAGGGGTGGGGCGACCTGGCCCAGGTCCTCGACGTGCAGGCGATGCTGGGCACCGCCGAAGCCACACTGCGCGGGGCGATCGCTCGTGAGGAGAGCCGTGGTGCGCACAATCGCTCGGACTTCCCAGAGCTGGAGCCGGAGATGGAGGTCAATTTCATCGTCGGGCGCGACGGTGACGGCAGGATGACGCTCGAACCCGCACCCGTTCCGGCGGTCTCCGTGGAG
>JAYUGK010000033.1:0-7550 GCA_043738415.1 Chloroflexota bacterium
ATTGCCTCGCCGCGCTTGCCTTCCCCGATGTCGATAAACGTGAACGCCAGGGTGCGGGACACGTGCGCAGCCATTCGTTCGTCACCTAGCGCCCTGAACAGCTCGATGCTCTCCTCGAGTAGCGGGACCGCATCCGCGCCGCTGCCCATATTGGTAAGCACATACCCGAGCTGTACCAGCGACTCTGCGATGCCTGCCCTGTCCCCGAGTGAACGATTGAGGCGGAGCGCCTCCTCGGACCATGCCGTTGCCGCGGCGCCATCGCCGACCATGTTCGCCATGGAAGCGGCTCCCAGCAGCGCCCTCGCCCGGGCCTGCGTGGGCGAGGGAGCGGCATTGAGCGCACCCTCGAGCCGGTGCCGGCCCTCAACGAAGTGGCCGCTGATGTACCAGAAGTCCGCCAGCGTGCCGGCCAGCAGCAGGAGGCTGTCGCTTCGCCCCGAGGCTTCGAGCCAGTCGAGGGCCGCGCGCAGGTTGTCGTGCTCGGACTCCAGCCGCTCGAGCCACTCGCGTGCCTCGTTCGTATCCAGGTGAGGCTCTGCCTCCTCTGCGAGCGCGGCGAAGTGTTCGGCGTGGCGCCGCCGCAACGCGTCGCCCTCGCTCGAGGCCTCAAGCTGCTCGGCCGCGTACTCGCGGATCGTCTCCAGCATCCAGAAGCGCTCGGCGGAGTGGCGCACCAGGCTCTTGTCGACCAGCGACTGCATCCCGTCCAGATCGGCCTCGATGACCGCCTCGGCAGCGTCGAGGGTGCAGCCGCCACGGAAGACGGCCAGTCGGGCGAAAAGGCGCTGCTCGTCCGCGGTCAGCAGATCGTGACTCCAGGCGATGGTGGCGCGCAGGGTGCGCTGGCGCTCGGGCAGGTCTCGGGCACCGCCGGTGAGCAACGGCAGCCGCTGCTCGAGCCGCTCGAGGATCTGCTTCGACGACAGCGCCTTGACGCGCGCGGCGGCCAGCTCGAGCGCGAGGGGCAGGTCGTCAAGGCGGCGGCAGATCCCGGAGACGGCGTCGTCGGCTTCGAAGTCGGGTCTGATGGCCCTCGCCCGCGCCACAAAGAGCTCGACGCCCTCCGCGTGAAGCAGGGGCGGCACCGGGTACTCCTGTTCGCCGCCGATATGCAGCGGCTCGCGGCTGGTCGCCAGCAGGTCGAGCCTGGGGCACGACGCGAGCAGGTCGGCGAGGTCGGCGGCAGCCTCAACGACGTGCTCGAAGTTGTCGAAGATGATCAGCATCGAGCGGTCAGCGATGTGCTCGGCCAGGCCGCTCTTGGCGCCGAGTGCCCGCGCCGCTGTCTCCATCACCAGTCCCGGCTCGCGAAGAGCCGCCAGTGGGATCCACCAGACACCCTGCTGGTACCCATCGCTGAGCTCCGCCGCGGCCTGCAGCGCCAGGCGCGTCTTGCCCGTGCCGCCCGGCCCGGTCAGCGTCAGCAGGCGCAGGTCGTCCCGGGCGAGGAGCGCGACGACCTCCGCCAACTCGCGCTGCCGACCCATGAACGCCGTCGCCGGAATCGGCAGGTTGGTCTGGTACAGGCTCTTCAGAGCCGGGAAATCGTCGGTCCCCAGCTGGTAGATGTGCTCGGGTGCCAACAGGTCCTTGAGCCGGTGCAGGCCGAGGTCGCGCAGCCCATCGCTGCCCAGCAGGGCAGCCGTGGCTGCTGACACCAGCACCTGGCCACCATGCCCTGACGCCCCGATCCGTGCCACGTGGTGCACGTCGACTCCGACGTAGCCCTCCGGGCCCAGGTGCGGGGTGCCGGTGTGGATCGCCATCCTCACCTGGATCGGACCGGGGGCCAGTCCCTCAGCTGCGGCCACCGCCGCGCGCAGCGCGCCGGGTGCGGTCGGGAAGGCCACGAAGAAGGCGTCACCCTGGGTGTCGACCTCGACCCCGCCGTGGGCGCTGAACGCCTCGCGCAGGATGCGGCGGTGCTCGGCCAGCGCATCGGCATACGCCCCGGCACCGAGCTGGTGCAGCAGCCTGGTCGAACCTTCGATGTCGGTGAACAGGAAGGTGACGGTGCCCGCCGGGAGGTCAGAGCGCATGGCCGTCACCAAGTGTCAGCGTGAAGGCCTCGACCGTGGCTGGCGAGCCGTCAACCCGGCTTGTGCTCTCGTCGGTGCAGGCGCTTGATGAGCGCGTGCATGATCGGCACCGCCATCGTCCCGTCGCTTGATGATCTTCTCATCAAGGTCAGCGAGCAAAGGGGCAACTGCGAGGGTCTGCTCAAGGTCCATGGCTTCTCTTGGCGCGGTCGGCCGTGCGACCTGGAGCGGTATCGTAGTCGCGGCCAGCCGTTTCGCATATCCCCAACTGATCGCCCGAGTCGTCCGCGATCCCGCAGCGCGAGCAGATACCGGTGCTCGGCTATCGTGCGGTCAGGCGGGCGTCCGATGGGGTGTCGATCGGTTTCATGATGGTGCCGGGTGCGGTGGCGACGGAGGTTGCGTCAGCCATGGCGCCGCCGAGCCCGGTGAAGGATAACGCTCCAGTTACCGTCTCGTCCTGATCTCAGAACTGATGATTGGAGCGGGAGACGAGGTTCGAACTCGCGACATTCAGCTTGGAAGGCCGATACATCTGAGCGTTGTGGCACCGTGCTTAGAGGCCCGAGCGAATCGTGTCCAGTTATCGTGTCGTCACGAGGGAGTCGCGGACCGACTTTCGGTCGCTTCCCTTGCCCCGGTGCTGGGTGATTCGGCCGACGTCGAGCGGGCCATGGCTGCGTCCAGTCGCTGCAGGAACGGCTTCGCGCCGAGCCGCATGAGGATCGCGCGGGTCGACTCCGCGGCGCTGCGGACCTCAGGCTCGGACGGGTCGAGCAACGTGACCATGTCGATCCCGGTCAGCGCCTCGTCCCAGGTCTGTCCGACGTCGCGCCAACCTCGGAGCGCCTCGCGGTACAGCAAGAGGGCATCCGCGCTGCGACCTTCCAGGGCCGCCAGACCCGCCCGGATCGTCGTTCGGCCCACCTCCACCACGTGGCCGTGGACGCCGGTCGCGTCGAGTGTGGCGAGATCGGTCCGTGCACCCGCCACGTCACCGTCCCAAAGGGCGGGCCGCGCGG
Source organism: Chloroflexota bacterium (assembly GCA_043738415.1). GTDB lineage: Bacteria > Chloroflexota > Limnocylindria > QHBO01 > QHBO01 > CF-167. The sequence goes on from JAYUGK010000033.1 coordinate 3,065, forward strand.
CACGATAGAGCCCTTCGGGAGCATTGCCTGCAATCAGATCGGCCATGTGCCGCCATGCGGCGCGCGCGTCGTCCAGCCGCCCTTCGGCGAGCGCCGCGTTGGCTTTCGCATCCTCGACGCTGACGATGAAGCCCCGGTCGGTTCTGTCGGTGATCGCGAGCTCGAGCTCGGCGAGGCCATCGGCGACCGGCTCGCCGCGACCGGCATGGACGATGAGTGCGTTCGTGAGCAGCACGTGGCGGGCGACCGGAATGAGATTCTCCTCGGCAAGCCCGGCGTCAAGCTCGGCCAAGGCGCCATCCCAGTCTCCGGCGAGGAAGGCCGTGTACCCGAAGTTGATGATGAAGCCCAGCATCGCGTCGCGGTTCCCGACCCGGCGGGAGAGCGCAAGACCCTCGCGCATGCTATCCAGGGCGGCCGTTGGATCGATCTGCGTCTGCCAAAAGCCGCGGGACCGGAGGGCGCGGAGCTGAATACTGTGTAGTCCGTTGTCGCGGGCGAGCTCTTCCCCTGCCCGGATGACCGCAATCCCCTCGCGCAGCCGCCCCAGACTCCCCAGTGCATCCCCCTTGGTCCTCAGGGTAGCGGCCAGGATCGCGACCAGATCGCGGTGCTCAGCCGCATCGAGCACCCGCTCGGCGATTTCGATCGCCCGGCGGTGCTCCTCGTTCTCCGCGTACAATTCGGCGAGCCGACCGTCGAGGGCGACGACCACCGGATCTGGCGAGAGGTCGGCGAACTCCGCCGCTGCCGGCTCCAGCAGCGCGAGCGCGGCCTCCGTTCCTTGGCTGACCCACAGCGCCGGGGCCAGCGCTGCGGTGACTCGGGCAGCGCCGATCCGGTCGCCGCGCCGCGCGTGGAGTTCCAGTGCCCGTCGCAGGAACGTCTCGCCTCGCTCGTAGCGGGCCGCGGTCAACGCCGACTCGCCGGCGCGCTCGAGGAGCTCGGCCTCCTCGGCCGGGTCGCTGGTCACGGTCAGCGCTTGCTCGAGCAAGGCGACGACCTGGTCGTGGGCTCCGAGGGATACCGCCCGATGCGCAGCCGCCTTGAGCGCGATCCGAGCCTGCGCTGCGAGCGCCTCGGCCTCGGGTCCTTCCGCGGCGTTGGCATGAGCGGCGAGGTAGTGGCCGGCCAGCGCGCCGGCCAGCTCATCGGACCCGAGCTGCTCAAAGAACCGGGCAGCCGCCAGGTGCCTGGTCTTGCGATCCTGTTTGGCGAGGGTGTTGTAGGCGACTTCCCGGATGAGCGCCTGCACGAACACGTACTGCCCCCGCTCCGGCGATCGGAGATCCGCCTCCTGGGTCAGCAGCTCACCGCGCACGAGCGCCCGCAGGCGAGGTTCGAGGTCGTGCGCCTGCACGCCAGACACTGCCGCCAGGCCCGCCACGGTGAACGACTGACCGAGCACAGCGGCGTCGTGCACGAGTGTCCGATCGGCTGGATCCAGGCCGTCAAGCCGCGCGGCGATCAAGGCGGTGAGGGTCTGCGGAACCGCAAGGGCGGTGAGGTCGCCGACCGGGGTGTAGGTCCCGGCCTTCTCCTTCAGCCGACCGTCGGCAAGCAGCATCCGGACCGTCTCGACTGCGTATAACGGGATGCCATCCGCCCGTTCGACAATGGCCTTGGCCGCGCGCTCCGGCAGGCCAGGGATGAGGCCGGCCAGGAGCTCCCGCATGGCCGCCTCGGGGAGCGGCTCAAGGTAGATGGACGTGAAATTCCGCTTGCCGGCGCCCCAGTCGGGACGCTTCTCGAGGAGCTCCGGCCGGGCCAGGGTCACGACCATGATGGGCAGGCCCTTACTCCATTCGAGCAGATGGTCGATGAAGTCGAGTGTCCCCGAGTCGGCGAAGTGGAGGTCCTCGAAGACCATGACCACCGGCGCGCGGGATGCCATGCGCTCGAAGAACGTCCGCCAGGCGGCGAAGAGCTGCTCCGATCCAACCCCGGTCTCGGTCTCGATGCCGAGCAGGGTCAACAGGGCGGGCTCCACCCAGCGCCGTTCGGCCTCGTCGCTGATCCATTCCTGGACGGCCGCGCCGACCTTGGCTCGGGTGGTCGGCTCGTCATCAGTCTCGACCAGGCCACACCGTCCGCGGACCATCTCGCCCAGGGCCCAGAACGTGATCCCCTCGCCGTAGGCCGGTGAGCGGCCGCTGTGCCACCAGGTGTCCTCCACCAGGCCGTCGACGTACTTGAGGAACTCCCATGCCAACCGGGACTTTCCAATCCCGGCTGGCCCCATGACCGACACGAGGCGCGTGCGCTTTTCGCGACCGGTGGCCAGAAACAGGTCCTTGAGCAGTCGCAGTTCGTCATCGCGCCCGACGAATGGCGCCTCCAGCCCTTCCGATCGGTTCCGCCCACCAACCTCCGCTACCAGCCGTAGGGCCCGCCAGGCGGGGATCGGTGCGGCCTTGCCTTTGAGCAGCTGCTCGCCGGCCTCCTCGAAGGCGATCGCCCGGCTCGCCGCCCGGTAGGTTGCCTCGCCCACCAGGACGGTGCCCGGCGGCGCCACTGACTGAAGACGCGAAGCAGAGTTGACCAGGTCGCCGGCGACCAGGCCCTGGTTGGTGGCGCCGATGGTGACGGCCGCCTCGCCGGTCAGAACGGCCGCGCGTGCCTGGATCGTGGGCCCCAGGCTGCGAACCGCGTCTACCAGCTCCAGTCCTGCGCGGACCGCGCGCTCGGCATCGTCCTCGCGGGCCGTGGGCGCCCCCCAGACAGCCATCACGGCGTCGCCGATGAACTTCTCGACGGTGCCGCCGTAGCGCGTCATGACATCGGAGGCTAGGTCGAAGTAGCGGCTGAGCATGTCGCGCACATCCTCGGCGTCACGCTCCTCGGCAAATGGTGTGAAGCCGACCAGATCGGCGAACAGGACGCTGACGAGGCGCCGCTCGGCAACCGGCCGCGGGCCCGTGAGATTGGCTGCTGATGCCGATCGAATCGGCTCGGTGCCGGGCAGTGGCGTGCTGCAGTCGGCACAGAATCGGGCGCTCGCGCGATTGCTGGCGCCGCAGTTCGGGCAACTGAGCGCCAGGCTCGTGCCACACGCATCGCAGAACTTGCGCCCTGCCTCGTTCTCGGTTCCGCAGTTCGAGCAGATCACCAGGGTCGCTCCCACACTACGCTAGAAGCATGAGGGTAGCGGACTGAGGGCCACCCGGGAGAAGGAACCTTCGAGCTCGCTGCCTGGCTCGAGCGTTGTAGCGTCATTCCCGACGGTCAATGCCGGAGATAGGACAGCCAAGAATCACAGTTAGGGTGTCGCCCCACGCTCAGAACTGATAATTGGAGCGGGAGACGGGTCTCGAACCCGCGACATTCAGCTTGGAAGGCCGGGACGCGCGAGCGCTGTGGCGGCGAGCGTGAGGGCGCGAGCTCTCGGTTGCCGCCCGACGTGACGTACGATGGAGCCAACTACGTCGGCGGATCGCATGTGAGGAGGTCTGTGGCCACCAGTCCACGGCGATCCGGATCGCCACCGACGGGAACGGTGACGTTCCTGTTCACCGACATTGAGGGCTCGACCAAGCTGCTCCAGAGGGTGGGAGACGCGTGGGATGAGGTCCTGGCGAAGCACCATCGGCTTCTGCGCAGCGCACTCCTAACTGATGAGGGCTATGAGTCCGCCACCGCCGGTGACGGGTTCCTGATGGTTTATCCCACGGCGACCGCGGCCGTCGCGGCGGCAGCAGCCGCCCAGCGGGCCCTCGCTGTGGCGCAATGGGCGCCCGGGGTGGAGCTTCGCGTCAGGATGGGGCTGCACTCTGGCGAGGGGCGGCAGTCCGGCGGCGAGTACATCGGCCTGGACGTGCACCGCACGGCGCGCATCGCGGCGGCCGCCCATGGCGGGCAGGTGCTGGTGTCGGACACGACGCGCGCACTGGCCGAGGGGTCCCTGCCCGACCCGCTATCGCTCCGCGATCTCGGCGAGTTGCGCCTCAAGGACCTGGCGCGACGTGAGCACCTCTATCAGCTCGTCATCGCGGGACTGCCGGCCGACTTTCCGCCGCCCGCATCGCTCGGTGCCGTCCCGAACAACCTGCCCACCCAGCTAACGAGCTTCCTGGGACGCCGCCGCGAGATGGACGCCATCCTCGATCTGCTGGCCACGACCCGCTTGGTGACGCTCATCGGCCCAGGGGGCACCGGCAAGACGCGTCTGGGTCTGCAGGTCGCGGCCGAGGCCAGTCCGGGTTTCTCTGGCGGCGTGTACTTCGTGCCGCTGGCGACCATCGAGGATTCGGAGCTGGTGGCCTCCGCGATCGCCCACGCGATCGGCATCCAGGATGCCGGCGCCCGCCCGCCCGAGGAGCGGTTGTTGGAGTACCTGCGCGACCGCGAGGTGCTCCTGGTGCTCGACAACTTCGAGCAGATCACCGACGCCGCTCCGCTGGTTGGCCGCCTGCTGACCGACGCCCCGCGCATCAAGGTGATCGTCACCAGCCGGTCGCCGCTCCACGTCAGCGCTGAGCACGAGTTC
>JAYUGK010000034.1:0-2566 GCA_043738415.1 Chloroflexota bacterium
GGGAGGACGCACGCCGCCGCGTTGGCTGACGGGCAACTAACCGCCGGCGAACGGGACCCGCCAGTCGAACGGCTCGATCCCAAGCGCCGCGGCTCGCGAAACGTCGAGCACGGCGCGCGGCGGGACCCGGGAGTCGCGAAGGTAGTCGTCCAGGCGCATCGGCTCGACCTTCACCGACAAGTCGCGAAGAATCGCCCGGGCCCAGTTGAGGCGGCTCGTCGCCGGTTCGCCGGCCAGATGGTGGGTGTCGAACCCAGCCGTCCCGGCCATGGCCAGCTCGACCAGGCGGCCGACCGCCGGCGCCAACCAGCGGACGTCGGTCGGGTTCCCCCACTCGTCGTCGACGACGCGGAGCGGCTCGCCGGCCGAACGGGCACGCTCCGCGGCGGCGAGAATCTTTGTGACAAAGTTCGTTCCCCGAGGACCGAACAGCCACGCGGTGCGCACGATAAGGTGCCGCGGGTTGGCCGCAGCCACCGCGCGCTCGCCCGTGAGCTTCGAGGCGCCGTACGGGTTGATCGGATTCGGCTCATCCTCTTCGGTGTAGGGCCGGTCCAGGGTGCCGTCAAACACCTCATTGGTGCTGATCTGGACGATCAGGGCACCGGCCGCCTCGGCAGCTGCGGCCACCGCCCCAGCTGCCTCACCGTTGATCCGCATCGCTCGCTCCGGGTCGCGGGCGCAGCCGTCGACATCGGTCCAGGCGGCCGAGTTGACGACGATGTCGGGACGCCATCCGGCCAGCCGCTCCAGGTCCCCCGCCCGCGTGATGTCGAAATCCGGCCGGGCCAGCGCCAGCACCTGGTCGCCGGCCGCCGTGAAGGCCCGGACCAGCTCCACGCCAAGCTGACCGCCGGCACCGGTGATGGCGACCCGGTGCGCAGTCATCGGCTCCAGGCGACCTCCTCCTTCACCGGCGCACGGTCGAGGAGTGGCTCCCACCAGTCGCGATGCTCGGCGTACCAGCGCACCGTCTCGGCGATCCCCTGGTCGAACGGCACCTCCGGCTGCCAGCCGAGCTCGTCCCGGATCTTCGTCCAGTCCAGCACGTAACGGCGGTCGTGGCCGGGCCGATCAGGGACGATCGTCTTCAGTTCGGGCGGCTTGCCGAGCTCGGCCAGGACGACGTCCGCGATCTCCTCGACGCTCTTCTCGACGCCGGTGCCAACGTGGTAGGTCTCGCCCACCCGCCCCCGCTCGATGACCAGCTCGATCGCCCGGCAGTGGTCGAGAACGTGGATCCACTCGCGCCGGTTCTGCATCGAGGCGTAGAGCGGCAGCGGGCGGTCGTCCAGGGCGCGCGTCGTGAAGAGCGGGATCACCTTCTCCGGGAACTGATACGGCCCGTAGTTGTTGGCGCAGTTGGTGATCGTGATCGGCAGCCCGAAGGTCTGGTGGTACGCACGCACGACATGGTCGGCGCCCGCCTTCGAGGCGTTGTACGGGGTCCGCGGTTGGTAGGGCGAGCTCTCGCTGAAGGTCGCATCGGTGTCGAGGTCCAGGTCGCCATAGACCTCGCAGGTCGAGATGTGGTGGAGGCGCTCGACACCCACCCGTCGAGCCGCCTCGCACAGGACCTGTGTGCCGAGGACGTTGGTGCGGAAGAAGGCGCCCGGGTTGATGATGGCGTAGCTGTTGTGCGACTCGGCGGCGAAGTTGACGATCACGCCCACCTCATGCCCGCGCAGGAGGCGTTCCACCAGCTCACCGTCGCCGATGTCGCCGTGTACGAAGGTGTGGCGGCCCTCCAGGTCAGCCAGGTTGGCGCGGTTGGCGGCGTAGGTCAGCAGGTCGAGCACCACGACCCGGTCGTCGGGGTGCGTCTCGACATGGTGGCGCACGAAGTTGGAGCCGATGAAGCCGGCCCCACCGGTCACCAGCAGCGAGCGAGGTGCGCTCATCTGCGCGCCTGCCGCGGATCGACCCGCTCCGCCTCGACCGCCTCGATGCCCTCGGCCGTCCGGAGCGGAGTCTCGCCGGCGAAATCAGCGGCGAGCATGGAGGACGCGAGCAACGCCTCGATTGTGCCCGCATCCATCCATTCACCTTCGAACACGGTATGCATGAGGGAGCCCGATCCCAGGTAGTGGTTCAGCACGTCGGTGATCTCAAACTCGCCGCGGGCGGACGGCTTGAGCGTGTGAATCACGTCGAAGACCGATGGCCGGAAAAAGTAGACGCCAATGGGGATCAGATCGCTCTTCGGCTGCTTCGGCTTCTCTTCGAAGCCGAGCACCTGTCCGTCAGGTCCGAGTTCAGCCACGCCGAAGCGCTCCGGATCCGGCACCTGCTTGAGCACGGCGCCAGCCCCCGCGTCACCGACCGCGAACGCCTCGGCGAATTTGGCGAGCGATCCATGCAGGATGTTGTCACCGAGAACGATGGCGATCGGGTCGTCTCCAGCGAAATCCCGCGCCAGGCCGATGGCGTGGGCGATGCCCAGCGCACCGCGCTGATACCGGTAGGTAAGGCTCAGGCCCAGGTCCGAGCCGTCGTGAAGGAGCTCGAGAATGTCACCCACCGACCGACCGCCCACCACCACCAGGACCTCGCGACAACCCATCTC
>JAYUGK010000035.1:0-2548 GCA_043738415.1 Chloroflexota bacterium
GTCGGTGAACCAGAACAGGGTGTCGCCGGCCTGGAGATCGAAACCATGGGCCAGGTCGACGGCCGCCTTCAACGGGAATCCGGCGTGCACGTGGACCGCGCCCTTGGGACGGCCGGTGGTGCCGGAGGTGTAGATGATCATGTACGGGTCGTTCGCATCGGTCTGCACGGTCTCGAACGGCTCATTGGAGGCCGATGTGACTGTTGCGTGCCACCAGCTGTCGCGCTCCGGATGCCACGGGACATTGCCTCCGAGCCGACGCACCACCAGGCAGCGCTCGACCGATGGCGACGCGTCCAGCGCCTCGTCGGCCACGGCCTTCATCTCGACCCGCTTGCCTCGCCGCCAGAAGCCGTCGGCGGTGATCAGCAGCTTCGCCTCGCAGTCCGCCAGGCGACCCGCGATGGCGGCCGCGCCGTAGCCGGAGAAGATCGGGGTATAGATGGCACCCAGCTTGCCCACCGCCAGCACCGCGACGGCCGCCTCGGGGATCATCGGCAGGAAGATCCCCACCCGGTCGCCACGCCCCACCCCCTGTGATGCGATGGCCCGCGCCGCAACGTCCACCTCGCGACGCAGCTCGGCCCGCGTGAAGCGCCTCACCTCCCCGTCCTCGCCCTCCCAGACCAGGGCCATCTCGTCGGGACGCGTCGCCGCCGGCTCATCGACCGCCATGCCGACGTAGTTGAAGCCCGCTCCGTCAAACCAGCGCGCCGATTCGATTCCGTGCGAGGTGTCGAGGATGCGGTGCGGCGGCGGATCGAACCGCACGCCGATATCGTGGGCAGCCGCTGACCAGAACCACGCCGGATCGGCCACCGCGCGGGCCTGCAGCTCCTCGAGCCCGGCGCAACCGACGGCGTCGAGGAAGCGACGGAGGTGGCTGCGGTCGAGGTACTCGGGCGACGGACGCCAGGCGGCCGCGGCGCTGTCGGTCCCGAAGATCGGCGCCGTCACATCGCGCGGATGCCGAGCAGGCTGCGGGCAATGACGAGCCGTTGGATCTCGCTCGTTCCCTCGCCCAGCTCGGTCAGTTTGGCGTCGCGCAGGTAGCGCTCGACGCGGTACTCGGTGATGTACCCGTACCCGCCATGGACCTGAACCGCATCGTTGGTGACCTGCCGCGCCACTTCGCTGGCGAAGAGCTTGGCCATGGCCGCCTCGTTCGAGTAGGGCCTTCCCTGGTCCTTCAGCCATGCGGCGCGGTAGACCATCAGCCGCGCGGCGTCGATCTGGGTCGCCATGTCGGCGATCTTGAAGGCGACCCCCTGGAAGGAGCCGATCGGCCGCCCGAACTGCTCGCGCGTCTTCGCATAGGCCGAAGCAGCTTCGAATGCCGCCTGCGAGAGACCAAGCGCCATGGCGCCGATCCCGATGCGGCCGCCGTCGAGGGTCTTCAGGAAGAGCTTGTCGCCGGCCCCCTCGTCGCCGAGCAGGTTGTCCGCCGGGATTCGGCAGTCGTCGAAGAGCAGCTCACCGGTCTGGCTGGCATGCAGGCCCATCTTCTCCTCGAGCCGCCCGACGCTGAATCCCGGCGCATCGGCCTCCACGATGAAGGCGCTGATGCGGCCGGTCTCGAGGCTTCGGTCGGTGACCGCGGTGATGATGTAGGTGGCCGCCACGCCCGCGTTGGTGATGAAGCGCTTGCTGCCGTTGAGGATCCATTGATCGCCGTCGCGGTGGGCGCGGGTGCGCGTGCCGCGGGAATCGGACCCCGCACCCGCCTCGGTCAGCCCGTAGGCGCCCAGCTTGGCGCCGCTGGCCAGCGGGCGCAGGTAGCGCTCCTTCTGCTCCGCCGTGCCGGCCAGGAAGATCGGGTTGCACCCCAGGCTGGTATGCGCGCTGACGATGATCCCCACACTCCCCGACACGCGCGACAGCTCCTCGATGGTGATCGCGTAGGCCAGGGTGTCGAGGCCGGTCCCGCCGACTGCTTCGGGATAGGGGACGCCCAGCAATCCGAGCGCGGCCGCCTTGCGGATCACCTCGTGCGGAAACTCGCCCTTGCGCTCCATCTCGTCGGCGACCGCAGCGATCTCCCGCTCGGCGAAGTCGCGCACGGAGCGGCGGATCTCCTCGTGCTGGGGCGAGAGAGCGAAGTCCATCGGTCGGTCGAGTCTAGCAGCCGGGCTCGTTGACACCGCGGTCCGACGCGGTCCTATACTCCGGACTGGCCCTCACGGCCGCCCAACTCGACCAGGTCTCACGCTCGCACGAGAGGTCCCGGTTGCCGTCACCCGTCGACGTTCGGCTCGACCGCATCACGAAGCGCTTCCACGAAGTGCTGGCGGTCGATGACCTGTCGCTGGAGATCCAGCGCGGAGAGTTCTTCTCCATGCTCGGGCCGTCAGGTTGCGGCAAGACCACCACCCTGCGCATGATCGGTGGCTTCGAGGAGGCCACCGGCGGCACCATCTACCTTGGCGACACCGATGTCACCGGGCTCCCCCCCTTCAAGCGCGACGTCAACACCGTCTTCCAGAACTACGCGCTGTTCCCCCATCTCACCGTCTTTGAGAACGTCGCATTTGGCCTTCGCCGACGGAAG
>JAYUGK010000036.1:0-2520 GCA_043738415.1 Chloroflexota bacterium
TGGCTGCGCGGCGTGATCGACGGCTTCGGTGGACGGGCGGAAGCGCTGGTGGCGATCTTCTCCGCCGTGCAGGAACGGTACGGCTACCTGCCGGAGCGCGCCCTGCGGCTGATCAGCGACACGATGACGATCCATTGGGCCCAGGTCTTCGGCGCCGCCGGGCTGGGCGGCTTCCGACTGCTTCCCGCCGAAGGGCACCTGGTTACCGTGTGCACGTGTGCCGCCTGCAGCTTCGCGGGCGGCGAATCGCTGCTTGCCGCGCTGACTGACGAGCTTGGAATCGGGGCAGGCGAGACCACGGACGACGGCGCATGGTCGCTGGAGACGAGTGACCAGGTGGCGGCCGGAGCGATTGCGCCCGCGGTCCGTATCGACACCATGGTCTACGGACCCCTGACCGCGGAGCAGGCGCGCCACCTGCTGGCCGAGCGACGCAAGAGCCAGGCGCGCGCGGCGGCTCGCGCCGGACGGGTGAGCTGAGCGCGATGGCCGATCCCGGAACCGGGATGTCTCCCCAGATTCGCATCCTGCCCGGCAGCACCGTGCGCCTGCTGGCGGGGATCGGCACCGGGGACCTGCACAGCCTGGCCGGGTACCGCAGGCAGCGCGGCTACAGCGGGCTCGGTCGCGCGATCGAGAAGCTTGGCCCGGAGGCCACGATCACCCATATAGCGACCGCGGGATTGCGCGGTCGCGGGGGGGGCGGCTATCCGACCGGCCAGAAGTGGGCGGCGGCGCGGCTCGCACGCGGCGAGCACAAGGTGGTAGTGGCTAACCTGATCGGCGCCGATCCCACCGCCCTGGGTGATCGGGCCCTGGCCGAGGGGAACCCGCACCTCGTGTTGGAGGGGCTGCTCATCGCGGCATTCGCGACGGGTGCCACGGAGGCGATCCTGGCCGTTCGGCGCGACTGGACTGATGCGATCGCGAGGCTGCGAGCCGCTGTCGTCGAGGCCGAACAGGCACATCTCGCCGGCTACCTGGTGATGGGCACCGACTTCTCGTGCGTGGTGACGGTCTTCGAAGGGTCGGGAGCGCTGGTGGCGGGTGAGGAGACCGCCCTGTTGGCCGCGCTGGCAGGCGACCGGGGAATGCCGGTGATCAGGCCGCCCTACCCCACCGAGCGCGGACTCAGAGGCGACCCGACCACCGTGCAGAACGGGGAAACGCTGGCGAACGCGGCCTGGATCCTGGCCCACGGCGCCAGGGAGTTCCGCGCGATCGGCTCGCCGGAGAGCCCGGGCACCAAGCTCGTGAGCATCTACGGCCGGGTGGCGCACGCCGGCCTGGCCGAGGTGCCGCTCGGCACGCCGATCTCCTCCATCGTGGCACTGGCCAGCCCCAGCTCGACCCCCAAGGCGGTCTTTGCCGGCGGTGCCGGAGGCGGGGCGCTGGCCGCCGCCGAGCTGGAGATGCCCTACGACTACGAGCCGCTGCATGCGGCCGGCGCTGGCATCGGCCTTGGACAGTTGCTGGTCGCCGACGATGCAACGTGCATGGTCAGCACTGCGCGATTCTTCCTCGACTACGCCAGCCGAGAGGCCTGCGGCAAGGCGGTCCCCTGCCGCATCGGCACCAAGCGCCTGCTGGAGGCGCTCGACCGGGTCCTCGCCGCCACGCCACGGCCGGACGACTTCAACCTGCTCCACGAGCTGTCGCGCAAGATGGTAGACACGGCACTCTGCCACCTCGAGGCTCGAGCGCCGGGACCGATGCTCACCACCCTTGCCCGCTTCCCCGACGAGTACCGCGCCCACGCCGAACGCGGCGTCTGCCTCTCGGGCGCCTGCCAGACCAGCGAGATCGCTCCACTGCTGACGCCGCTGGCCGGCGTCGGGCCGGCCGCCGGGTAGCTAGGATGCGCCGACCATGAGTTTCGTCACCAACGGCAACGGGAAGGGCAAGGGACCGCTGCGCCCCGAGGACTACGCGCCGATGTGGCCGCTGGTGCCGGGCACCGGAAAGCTGAGCGTCACCATCAACGGCCAGCAGGTCGAGGCCGAAGAGGGGCAGACCATCCTGCAGGCCTGCCGTGTGCTCGGCGTCGAGATCCCGACCCTGTGCTACGAGCCGAAGCTGGCGCCCTACGGCGCATGCCGCATCTGCGTGGTCGAGGTCGAGGGTCAGTCTGATACGCCAATCTCGTGCGGGACGCAGATCGAGGCGGGGATGGCCATCACCACCCACTCCGAGCGGGTCGTGCAGAACCGCCGCATGGTGCTCGAGCTGATCTTCTCCGACCACGACGCCTACTGCCTGCCGCCCTGCCAGTTCAAGTGCCCGACCCGCGTCGACATCCCCGGCTACCTGAAGCAGAACACGCTGGGCAACTGGGAGGAGGCGACGCGCATCCTGAAGCGCTCGCTGCCGTTCCCCGCCATCCTGGGCCGCGTCTGCCCGGCGCCGTGCGAGACGCACTGCCGACGCGAAGAGGTGGACACGGCGATCTCCATCCGCGACTCGCATCGCTACTGCGCCGATCGGGTCCTCGAGGTGGACGCTCCGGCGCCCACGCCGTGG
>JAYUGK010000037.1:0-2504 GCA_043738415.1 Chloroflexota bacterium
GCTCCTTGTAGGGACGGCAATTATAGGGACGCGCCGGGGGTCCACCCGGCATTGCTACAATCTCGCAGTGTCCGGTCACAGCAAGTGGTCCCAGATCAAGCGCCAGAAGGGCGTCAACGACGCGAAGCGCGGCGCGCTCTTCACCAAGCTGACCCGCGAGATCATCACTGCCGCGCGGCAGGGCGGGGGCGACGTCGACGGCAACTACCGCCTGCGCATGGCGATCGACAGCGCGCGCGCCAACAGCATGCCGGTGGAGAACATCAAGCGCGCGATCGAGCGGGCCACCGGCGCTGGAGGCGAGACCGAGCAGTACGAGGAGATCACGTACGAAGGGATCGGCCCGGCCAACGTGGCACTGATCGTGGCGACCATGACCGACAACCGCAATCGAACCGCCTCCGAGGTGCGCAGCATCTTCAACAAGGTCGGCGGATCGCTCGCCCCGGTGGCCTGGCAGTTCGAGCATCGTGGATTGATCACGCTTCCCCTGAATGGACGCGATCCCGACGAGCTGACCTTGGCCGCCATCGAAGCCGGCGCCCTCGACTTCGACTCGCCGGAGGGCGGCGCACTGATCGTCATCACCGATCCGGGTCACCTCGAACCGGTACGGTCGGCCCTAGCGGCGGCCGGTTATCCGGCAACCTCGGCCGAGCTGTCGATGGAGCCGACCACACGGGTCGAGATCACCGACGAGAAGACCGCGCGCCAGGTCCTGCAGTTCGTCGAACGGTTGGAAGACCTCGACGACGTGCAGAACGTGTACGCGAACTTCGATATTCCCGACGCCCTGCTGGAGCAGCTCGAAGCCTCGGTGGCCTGATAGGGCGCTACCATGCCGGAGTGATTGCGCTCGGCATCGATCCCGGTACGGCGGTCTGCGGCTTCGGACTGGTCGCCCTCACCGAGGGACAGCTGCGGCTGGTGGACGCAGGGGTCATCCGCACCGCTCCAACCGAGACCGACGCCGAACGGCTGGCATCCCTGCATCGCGCCCTGGGCGAGTTGGTGGCTCTCCATCATCCCGAGCGCGTCGGGGTGGAACGGCTCTTCTTTCAACGCAACGTGCAGACCGCCATGACCGTTGGGCAAGCTCGTGGTGTGGCCCTGCTGGTCGCCGCCCAGGCCGGCCTGGCGGTCGATGAGCCGACGCCGAACGAGGTGAAGCAGGCGGTCTGCGGCAACGGCGCCGCCGACAAGGGCCAGGTGGCGACGATGGTCGCACGCCTCCTCGGCGTGACCCTCGACGGGGTGCCCGACGACGCCACCGACGCTCTGGCGGTGGCCATTGGCAGCGTCTACCGCGCCGCATCTGCGGCGCGGGTAGCGGTGCCGGGTTGATCGGCTCCCTGCGCGGGCCCGTCACGCAGATCGGCTCGGACTCGGTCATGATCGAGCTCGGCGGGGTCGGCTATCGGGTCATGGCCGGCCCAAGCTTCATCGCGCGTCTGCACCTCGGAGCCGAGGCGAAGTTATGGATTCACCATCTCGTCCGCGAAGATCAGCAGGCGCTCTTCGGCTTCGCCTCCCCGGAGGAGCTGGCCTTCTTCGAGCTGCTGATGACCGTCAGCGGCGTCGGGCCGCGCCTTGCCCTGGCAATCACCGCGGCGCACCAGGTGACGAAGCTGCAACTGGCCATCGTGACCGATGACATCGACCTCCTCACCTCGGTGACCGGTGTCGGTCGAAAGACCGCTCAGCGAGTTATCCTGGAACTCAAAGAGAAGATCCACGCCGCAGGGATCGCTGCAGGCGCGGGATCCAGCAGCGACTCTGACGTGGTGGCGGCCCTCGAGTCGCTCGGCTATACGTCGTCGGAGGCACGCCGCGCGGCGGGAGCGGTGGCGGGCACCGATGGCGGCCTGGACCAGCGCATCAAAGCGGCGCTCCAGGGTCTGGCGAGATCTCGATGAGCCGATTCGCCGAGCAGGCCACCATCGATCGGGTGCTCGGCGAGACGCACACCTGGGCGGTCGTCGGCTGTTCCGCCAACCCGCTGCGCCCGAGCAACGGGGTCACTCGCACGCTGCTGCGCTCTGGCTACGAGGTGATTCCCGTCAACCCTCGCGAAACCGAGATACTCGGGCTGACCTGTTACCCGGACCTGGCGTCCGCGTCCGATGCTGCCCGGGCTGCGGGACGGCCGATCGAGGTGGTCGACATCTTTCGGCGCTCGGATGAGGCGGGGATGCACGTCGACGAGGCGATCGCCATCGGCGCCAGGGCCGTCTGGCTGCAGCTCGACGTGATCGATGAGGCCGCGGCCGGTCGAGCCGAGGAGGCAGGCTTGCTGATGGTGATGGACCGTTGCCCGGCGATCGAGCTGCCGAGCCGCCTCTAGTCCCGGCGCATCACAAGGCCGAGCCTGCCGAACGGCGGACGCGGATCGGCGTAGGTCTTGACGCGGGAGTCTGCCTCGCTTTCGGCCACCAGGTCCCATAGCCGGTTCTGGGCCTCGAAGCTGACCTCGGCGAGCTGCGGCCAGCGTGCCAGCATGCGTC
>JAYUGK010000038.1:0-2499 GCA_043738415.1 Chloroflexota bacterium
GCTCCCCGGCATCGAGGTCTGGGTGGCGCCAACCGTCGACGTGCGACCAGGGTGGCTGCTGGAGCGGCTCGCGGCGGCCAGCATCGGATCGGTCCTGCTGGAAGGCGGGCCGCACCTGAACGCTGCGTTCCTGGCAGAGGGGCTGATCGACGAGCTGTACTGGACTGTGGGCGCGCGACTGCTCGGCACCAACGCGCTGCAGATGATCGCCCCCATTCCAGGTGGCTCGCCATGGGCCGAGCATCCGCGGGAGGGTCAGCTGGTCAGCGTGCATCGGTCCGGGGAAGAGCTCTTCCTGCGCTATCGGTTCGCGAGCGGCGAGGCATGAGCTCGACCGACCTCGGCCGGCTGGGCGCCTGGGGGCACCTGGACACTCTCTCGATCGACGCGGCGCGTGCCTACGCCCGCCGGGTGGACGAGCTCGGCTACGGCACGCTGTGGGTCCCCGAGACGGTGGGCCGCGAGCCGTTCACCCTGCTCGGCCTGCTGGCCGACGAGACGCGCCGGGTCCGCCTGGGGACGAGCATCGTGGGCATCTGGGGTCACGATGCGCAGACGACCCGCATGGCCGCCATGACTCTCCACGAGGCGACCGATGGACGGTTCGTGCTGGGCCTGGGGGTCTCGCACGCGCACCTCGCCGAGCGGCTGCGTGGCCACACCTACGACAAGCCACTGACCCGGATGCGCGAGTACCTGGCGGCGTACCGAGCCGCCGTCTATCGCGGACCTGTGGCCGATGGGGCTGGCGAGCCGCCCGTACTGATCGCGGCGCTGCGCGAGCGGATGCTTGCCCTTGCGGCGACCGATGCCGATGGCGCCTTCCCGTACCTCGTCACCCCGAAGCGGGTGGTCTGGACTCGTCGCGTGCTGGATGAAGCGGCCACGGAGGCCGGGCGGGAGCGACCTCCGCGGCTGGCCGTGAGCATGCCGGCCGTGCTGGAGACCGATCCCGGGCTGGCCCGCACCACCGCCCGAGCCTACCTGGCGCCGTACCTTCGCACCCCGAACTACCAGGCTTGCTGGACCGAGCAGGGATTCGGGGAGAGCGACTGGGAGAAGCCAGGGAGCGACCGCCTGGTCGACGCCATGGTGGCCTGGGGGGACGTGGCCGCGCTTCGCCAGCGTCTGACCGCTTTCAGCGCGGCCGGCGCCGACCACGTGGCGATCATCCCGCTCGGCCCCGACGGCTCGACCGAGCATCTGCCGGTGCTGCAGGCGCTCGCCTCCGTATGACCGTGGACCATCCAACCATCTGGATGGTAGGATGGCGGGATGAAGGTCACCATCGCCCTCCGCGACGACGCGCTCTATCGGTCCGTCAAGGTGGCGGCGGCTCGCACCGGCCGGCAGATCCGTGACGTGGTCGAGGAGGCTCTCACCGAGTGGTTGGAGTCCCGCGAGACCGCCGAGGACGTTGCCGCCTCAGCCGATGCCATTGCGGCGCACGAACGCGGTGAGGGCGTCGACGCGGACGCCTTCTTCGACCGCATGATCGCGGAGGGCAGAGTCGAGTATCGGGTCGATCCCGAGCGGTGACATACCGGGTCGTGCTCGCTCCCGGCGCGGTGCGAGCGCTGGAGGGGCTTCGCGGGCCGTCACTGCTGGCGCTGCGGGGCGCCATCCTGGCTCTTGCTGCCGACCCGCGACCACGCGGCAGCCGAAAGCTCAGCGGCCAGGAGTTGCACCGGGTCCGGATCCGGATCGACGGCGTCCCATGGCGGATCATCTACCAGGTTCGTGCCGATGAGCGGGTCGTGCTCATCACCCGCGTCGCACGCCGGGACGAGGGTACGTATCGGCGGCTCTAGGGGGTGGCGCGACTCGGCGTGCAGGACTAGGATGCGGGTGTTGCCGCACGCTGGCGTGCGTCGCGCGTTCTCCGGCGGCGGCGAGGCAGGAGAGGTCACCATGCGCGCACTGCGACGTCGAGCAGTTGTCACCAGCCTTCTTTTCAGCCTTGCCCTGCTATTGCCGTCGGCGGCCAGCGCGGCCAGTTACCCGAGCTCCATGGCCGCGACCGGTGACTCGATCACACGGGCCTTCAATACGAGCTGGTTCCCATATGTCGACAACCCATCGGCCTCGTGGTCGACCGGCACCTCGACCTCGGTGAACAGCCATTACACGCGCCTGTTGAAGCTGAACCCCGCGATCAAGAGCCACAACCTGAACGACGCCAAGAGCGGCGCCAGGATGGTGAACCTGGCCGGCCAGATGCAGACCGCCGTGGGGCAGAACGTGCAATACGTGACTGCCCTGATGGGCGGCAATGACCTTTGCACCTCGACCATGGACACCATGACGAGTGTCGACACGTTCCGCCTCCAATTCACCGCCGCCATGAATACGGTCACCGCTGGCCTGCCTGCTGCCAACGTCTACGTGGTCAGCATCCCCAACGTCTACCACCTGTGGGAGCTGTTCAAGGACAACAGCTCGGCGCGCAATACCTGGGCGGCCTTCAAGGTCTGCCAGTCCCTCTTGGCCAACCCGCTG
>JAYUGK010000039.1:0-7310 GCA_043738415.1 Chloroflexota bacterium
GCTGCTGATTGTTGCCGTCGCCGTGATGCCGGCAGCGGCCGCCGATCGGGTGGTCATCGTTCGCCTGGGCGACACGTTGAGCCAGATCGCGCTGGAGCAAGGGGTCAGCGTGGCAGACCTGGTCGCGTTGAACGGCCTGGCAAACCCACGCCTCATCCATCCGGGACAGCGGCTCACGGTGCGGGCATCAGGACCTCCTGTAGCGCCCGAAATCGCGCCGACCTCCGTGCCGGTGATCCATCGGGTCAAGTCGGGCGAGAACCTGACGATCATTGCGACGCACTACGGCACCACCATCGCCGCCATCGTGTTGGCGAACGGGATCAGCAACCCGTCGTACCTGCGGGTCGGTCAGACGCTGACCATTCCCGGCACCACGGCTACGCCCGCGGGCACGTCAGCAGCCGCCCCAACTTCGGGTAGCGGAGGCAAGGGACGGATGTCGCCGGCAATGGCCGCTGCGGTCGCGCAGCGCGACAACGTGCGACAGCTGCTCGTCGCCGAGGCAGCGGCCCAGGGCGTATCGGTCGCCCTCGTGCTAGCGGTCGCATGGCAGGAGTCAGGCTGGCAGGAGGATGTCGTCAGCTCGACCGGGGCCATCGGCGTCATGCAGCTCATGCCGGCGACCGCCGAATGGATTGGCTGGGCGATGCTCGACGGCCGGGTGGATCCGCGCGACACCGCAGCGAATATCCGGGCGGGAGTCCGGCTTCTGAAGCACTACCTCGACCGTTACGGCGATCAGGCGCTGGTGCTGGCCGCCTACTACCAGGGCGAACGCGGGACCGATCTGCACGGCATCTACTCGACCACGCGGCCATACATCGCGGCGATCGAGGCACTGGAGACGATCTTCAGCCGATAGCCGGCACCACTACCAGGCGTCGATCGTCGGAAGGCGCACCAGCCGCCAGCCTGACTCGCCGGCGAGCGGTATCGCGGTCACCAGGTCGATGCGCAACGCGGGCGCCGGTTCGGACCTTTGCGCCTGAAAGGCAACCAGCGCCGATCGGAGTCGGGCCACTCGGCGTCGATCGACGCCGTCGGCTGGCGTCCCGGCGCGCGGAGTCCGCCGACTCTTGACCTCGATACCCACCAGCGTGCCGGCCCCGTCGCGGCAGACGAGGTCGAGCTCGCCTCTCGCGCACCGCCAGCGACGGGCCAACACTTGCCAGCCCTGGCCAGTCAGCCAGACGGCCACCGCCTCCTCGGCTCGAAGCCCGAGCAGGTGTCGCGGATTTGCCACGATCATTCCTCTCGTGGGAGGCGAGCAGGGTCAGAGTGCAGTGGACACGGGTCAGCCTTCGGCGTCGATTTCCTCGTCGCTGAACCGCCGGCCCTCAAGCAGCGTCTGCAACGAGAGCTGCTCTCCCGACAGCATCATGCGCACCGGGGCAAATGTGCGTCGGTGCCATTCACACGGCCCCTCAGCCAGCAGCGCATCGAGATGAAACGGCGTCCCGTACCCCTTGTTGCGCCTGAAGCCATAGGCCGGATACCGGCCATCGAACTCGGCGCAGATGCGATCCCGTGTCACCTTGGCCACGATGCTGGCGGCCGCGATCGAGGCGCTGATCGCGTCGCCGCCGATGATCGGTCGCTGCGGCACGTCAACATCGCGGAGGCTGAGCGCGTCGATGACCAGGTGATCGGGCGCCTCGACTAGGTGGTCAAGGGCCTGGCGCATGGCCAGCCTGGTGGCCTCGAGGATGTTGATCCGGTCGATCACCTCGACCTCGATGCAGCCGACCCCAACCGCAATGGCTCGGTCGAGGATCTGCTCGTAGAGGGCTTCGCGTCTGGCTCGCGCCAGGACCTTTGAATCTCGCAGTCCGCGGATCAGGTGACGCTCCGGCAGGATCACCACGGCGGCGACCACTGGACCCGCCAGGGACCCGCGACCCACCTCGTCGATGCCGGCGATTCGGCGAAAGCCGGCCAGGCGCAACTCGCGCTCATGCCGCATGTGGGCGTCGCGGGGAACCATTCGGCGGCGTTGCGTTCCCGGCCCCATGGATCGGTTCCGGGCGCCGAGCTGCACGGACTACCGGCCGGGTCGACGCTCGCGGAGGGTTGCCGACTTGCCGACCCGGTCTCTGAGGAAGTAGAGCTGCGCTCGACGAGCGACACCGTGGCGGACGACCTCGATCTTGTCGACACGCGGCGCGTGCACCAGGAAGGTGCGCTCCACGCCGACCCCGCTGGCGATCCGGCGAACGGTGATCCGCTGATTGAGGCCGCCACCGCGCATGCGCATGACGGTCCCTTCGAAGACCTGGATCCGCTCACGGCTGCCTTCCACCACCTTCACGCTCACGCGCACGGTGTCTCCGGAGCTGATCTCGGGGACGTCGGTCCGGAGCTGCTCCCGCTCGAGCTCCTGTATGACGTTCATCCTGGGGGTGACCTCGTTATCGCGGCGTTAGCTGCGGCTTAGTGTCGGAGATAAATGCCCAGCCTTCGGCGGGCGCAAAGAACGCGACCGACCCACGGCCGCGACCGGCGGAGTATAGCAGCGCCCATCTCCGGGCAACAGGACGACCTAGCCTGGCTGCTCGTCATTCCTCATGCGCGCGAGCTCGGCGCGATCCTGCTCTGAAAGCCCGGCATCGTCGAGAAGGTCCGGTCGGCGCAGCAGAGTGCGGCGCAACGCCTCCCGACGATGCCAACGTGCGACCTCGCCATGATTCCCCGACAGCAGCACCGGTGGGACCCCCATCTGGCGGAAGGTCTCGGGACGCGTGTACTGCGGTCCTTCGAGCAGGCCATCGGCAAACGAGTCCGACTCGTGTGAATCGGCCTCGATCACCCCGGGCACGAGGCGAGCGACCGCCTCGATCAGTACCAAAGCCGGCAGCTCGCCTCCGGTGAGCACGTAGTCGCCAATGCTCACCTCACGGTCGGCCAGGGTTCGCGCCCGCTCGTCGATCCCCTCGTACCGACCGCAGATGATGGCGAGGTGCCCAAGGGTGGCAAGGTGGCGGGCCATGGAGTCGGTGAACCGCTCTCCGGCCGGATCCATCAGGATCACCAGGGCGCCCGAGGCCCGCAGCGGCTCAACGGCCGAGTACAGCGGTTCAGGCCGCATCACCATTCCGGCTCCCCCACCGTAGGGATAGTCATCCACGCTTCGATGACGACCGATCCCGTACTGGCGCAGGTCGTGAGCGGTCACCGACAGCAGGCCGCGTTCGATCGCACGCCCCATGATCGAAACCTTCAACGGCAGGTCGAAGAGCTCGGGAAAGAGGGTGACGACCTCAATTCGCAGGGCTGGCGGGGCGTCGTAGGCCATCGCTCAGGCGACCTCTTCCGGTTCATAGCGGACCACCATCAGGCCGGCGTCAAGATCGATCCGCAGGATGACGTCGCGCAGTGCCGGCAGCAGGAGCTCCGCGTTCTCCCCGACCACCCGGTAGACCTCGTTCTCCCCTACGCGGAACACCTCGGCCAGGGTTCCGAGCGGCTTGCCGGCTTCATCGGCGACGGCCAGTCCCTCGAGCTGATGCCAGTAGTAGCTGCCTGCGGGCAATGATCGGCGCGGCACTTCGAGATACCGCCCGATGACGGCTTCCGCGGCCGGTCGATCAGCGATGCCTTCCAGCCGGATCACCGGCAGCCGCCCGCCCCACTCAACCTCGAGAATCTGGCGTGGCATGGCCTCGTCTTCAATCCATAGCGACGTCCCGACGGCAAGCCGTTCGGGCCAGTCGGTGAGTGGCTCGATGCGAAGGCCGCCGGCGAGTCCCTTCACCCCGAGGACGCGCGCGGCCGCCAGGCGCTCACTCGTCGCCGATGATCTCCAGCTCGACCCGCCGACCATCGCGGGTGCCCATCACCCGCAACAGGCTCCGAATCGAGTTCGCGATCCGACCATCACGGCCGATGACCCGGCCCATGTCGTGCTCGTCGACCTTCAGCGTCAGGGCGACGTCTTCAGGCCCCTCCTCGACGTCGACCTTGACCCCGTCGGGGTTGTCGACCAAGGAGCGAGCCACGTATTCGAGGAACTCTTTCACTCCGCGGCCTTTGCCGTCGCCCTGGCGGCTGGCTTCCGGGCGCGGGCGGGCTTGACGGGCGGTGCAGGCGCGGCTGGCGCGGCTGGCGCGGCTGGCGCTGGCGAACCGACGCCGGCGAGCTTCATGAGCTTTGCCACGGTCTCTGAGGGGATGGCCCCCTTCGCCATCCAGCTCGCGACCTTGGCGCCGTCGAGCTTGACGGTGGCTGGCTCGGTGAGCGGGTCATAGTGGCCGATGATCTCCAGGGCACGCCCGTCACGCGGCTTGCGGCTGTCGATCACCACCACGCGGTAACTCGGGCGTTTGGTCGCGCCTACGCGGGCGAGTCTGATTCGTACTGCCAAAGGTGCTTCTCTACCTCTCTGCTGATGAGTCGCTGCCGCGTCACTTGACGGTGAGCACGGTATGAAATTCCAGTCGGTCGTCATGTGCCGGCGCCGTCATGACCAGGGTGCCGATCTGGTTGAGGATATCGCGTGGCTCGGTTCCAAGGTCAAGGATCTCGCCGGCAAATTCGATCAGTCCCGCCGCGTTGACCCATAGCTCGTTCCCACCGCGGCCGCCCGCAATCCGGAATGGTCGGTCGTAGGCATCGGCATGCGCAAGTGTATTCCCGCTGGCATGGGCTTGAATAGTCGCCGCCACCGCCTCGCCGTCCAATCCGAGCACGACCACTCCATCGGTCATCGCATAGGCAATGGTGGCGATCTGCGGAACCTGGACGATCGTGATGAGTACGCCGGCCTTATCGCGCGTGGTGACGAGCGAGCCATGCTCCACGAGAGCGGCCCGCATCCGGTCGAGCGCCGCCTGCGCAGCGGCGGGATCGCTGGGGCGCAGCAGGAGCGTGCCGCGGGGTGCGCTGATCGATACGCGGTCCAGAGCCAGTGCCGCCTCGTGGTTGAAGAGCGGGAGGAGATCACGGTCGATATTGATTCCGAGACCGAGGGCTGCCAGCGCGCGCAGGGAATTGATCGCCTGCACCGCATTGGTCAGCGAAGGATCCGCCCTCAATTGGGCTTCAAGCGAGGTCGCGGTCTGTTCGAGTCCGAACAGGATGATCTCGCCATGCGTTCCGGCCGGCATCCAGTCGGCCAGGCTCGACGGCTCGCTGCCCATGGCGAACGCCTGGCGTGCCGAATCGCTGGCCCGTCCCCGGTCGAACGGCGCATCCCCGACCACATGTAGCGCACTCCCGCCGGCGACGAGCGCGAGGGCAGCGGTCGAATACCCACCCAGAACGTTCTGCCCGCCGAGCTGAGCCAGGCGAGCAAGGTTCAGGTAGGCGGAGGCAAGATGATCGGAGGGCACACGGTCCATGGCGCTGCGAAAGGCACTCGAGTCTGCCAGCGATGGTGCGGCGTCCGCATCGGCGTCGATCGCGGCCCGGACCGACTTCGCGGCCTGTCCAATGACCACCAGGCCCTCCAGCACGGAGTAGCTCGAAGTGGCGCCGACCATCAGGTCGTGCCCGCGGTAACGCTGGAGGGTGAAGGGCCCGCGGTCGGCCAGAATGCGGCGGAGCGCGACGCCCGCCAGCGCCGGGTCCTTGCACCCGACCAGCAGCACGATCCGCGGACTCGCGGCCCCCGCATCGAGGGAGATGGCGACGGCCACCTGGTCGCCCAGCCAGGACCGCAGGTCGGCTTCGTAGTCGAGCCCCATTTCCGCGAGCAGCCGCTGCGCGAGCTGGTGCAGCTTTGAGTCCAGGCTCGCCGGATCGGCGAAACCGGGAATGCGCTCGATGAGCCCCGAGAGGCTCGCTCGTTGACCACTTGAGGGCTGCAGATACACGTTGAGGTACAGCCCGGTGTCCGCGGGCGCTGCTCGAGCGGCTCGATCGGGTGAAGAGGAGAAGAACAGGAGGTAGCCGGCAAGCACCACCACCCCGAATGCCGTCAGCAGGGCGGTGCTGGCCACCACCAGCCGGCGCATGCTCATCCGCCCAGGATGCCGCGCAGGCCGCCGCCGATTTTCGGCCCGCGACCGCCGAGTCGTTTCATCAGCCGCTGCATCTCGGAGAACTGCTTGAGCAGCCGATTGACGTCAGCGGTGACTGTCCCACTGCCGAGCGCAATGCGACGTCGGCGCGATGCCTTGATGAGCTCAGGCTGCCGTCGTTCGGCCGGGGTCATCGATCCGATGATTGCTTCAATCCGTCGCAGCTGACCGTCGTCGACTGCCTGCTGCGCGGCGCCTGCCAACTGCCCGGCGCCGGGGATCATGCCAAGCAGCTGCCCGATCGGCCCCATCTTCTTGATCTGCTGCAGTTGGGCGCTGAAATCCTCGAGCGTGAAACGGGATTCCATGAGGCGCTGCGCCGCGCGCTCCGCCTCACCCTGGTCGACCGTCTCCTGGACCCGCTCGACCAGGGACACGATGTCGCCCATCCCCAGGATCCGCTGCGCCAGCCGGTCGGGATGAAAGGGTTCGAGCCCTTCGTTGCCCTCCCCGGTGCCGACAAAGGTGATCGGCAGTCCGGTCGTGCTGCGGATCCCGAGCGCGGCGCCGCCGCGGGCGTCGCCGTCCATTTTTGTCAGCACCAGCCCGGTCACCGGCACGCGCTGCTGGAAGGCCTGCGCCACCTGCACCGCGGACTGCCCGGTCATTGCGTCAAGCACCAATAGCGTCTCGTCGGGGGTCACCGCCCCGGTGATCCGCACCAGCTCGTCCATCATCGGCTCGTCGATGTGCAGCCGGCCAGCCGTATCGATGACAACCAGGTCGTGACCGCGCAGTCGTGCCGCCTCGATCCCGGAGCGCGCGACCTCGAGCGCGGGGGTCCGGGTCGGACGGCTGTGCACCTCGATGCCGGCCTGGTCGCCCAGCTGCACCAGCTGATCAACGGCGGCCGGACGGTAGACATCGGCAGCCACCAGTAGTGGACGATGCCCCTCACGGCGAAGGCGGACCGCCAGCTTGGCGGCGGTTGTGGTCTTGCCCGACCCCTGCAGGCCGACGAGCATGATGACGCTCGGTTTGCCGTCCAGTTGCAGCAGGCGTCGCTCACCGCCGAGTACCGCAACCAGCTCGTCATGGACCGCCTTGATCACCTGCTGTCCGGGGTGCAGACCGACGAGCAGGTGGCTCCCAAGCGCCCGTTCACGCACACGCGCAACGAACTCCTTGACGATGCGGAAGTCGACATCGGCCTCGAGCAGGGCCAGTCGGATTTCGCGCAGCGACACATCGAGATCGGCTTCGGTGATCCTGGCCTTGCGGCGCAAGCGCTCTGCGACGCCCTGCAGCCGCGCGGAGAGTGATTCGAACATTGGCGGACCGATGCGGGGG
>JAYUGK010000040.1:0-2481 GCA_043738415.1 Chloroflexota bacterium
AGCCACGCGAACCGCGGTGTGATCACCTGACCATCGTAGCCCGCGCGGTTCACCTGCTGCTTAGCGCGGCGTTATCGGGTGGTCAGCGCCCGGAGCCGCGCGCGGCGCTGCGTTGAGCGCTGGCGCGAGCCTTCCGAGCAGCATCCCACTCGTACCACGCCACCAGCAGCTGGCTGGCGTTGAAGATCGAGGAATAGGTCCCGCTGGCGACCCCGATCAGGAGCGCCAGGGTGAATGTCCTGATGGTCGCCGGTCCCAGCAGGAAGAGCGTGGTGAGGGTCACGATCACGGTCAGGCTGGTGTTGATGCTGCGCCCAAGGGTCTGCAGGATCGAATGGTTGACGATCGCGCCGAACGGCTCCCCCGCGTGTCGCGATCGGTTCTCCCGGATTCGGTCGAAGACCACGATCGTGTCATGGACACTGAAACCGATGATGGTCAGCAGCGCCGTCACGAACAGGGCATCGAACTCCAGCCCGAAGAAGTATCCGAGCAGAGCGAAGGTGCCGACCACCACGATGACGTCGTGGAGCAGGGCCACGATCGCCGCGGTCCCATAGCGGAACCCGAACCGAATCCAGAGGTAGAGCAGGATGAACAGTTCGCCGGTCACGATCAGGATGATTGAGCTGCGGATCAGCTCGGATCCCACGATCGGACCGACCGTTGAAACGCTGCGAGGCTCGCCTGCCCCGAAGCGCGCCACCAGCAGCTTGCTGAGCTTGTCAAACGGCGTGTCACGCAGGATCGGAGCCGGGGTGGCCGTCGGTGTGGCCGTCGCGGTCGCGCCCGGAGTCGGGCTCGGGCTCATAGACGCCGATGGTGTGGCGCTCAGCGTCGCGGTGGCCGACGCGGTGGCGGTCGGCGCCAGCGAGACGCTGGGGATCGGAGTCTGGGCCGGGAGGAGATCGATCGGATCGGTGCGGATCTCGAGGAAGCCAGCGCCGACGCCCTTCACCAGCGCCTCCGGATGACCGAGCTCGACCAGGGCAACCCGCACCTCGGCTGGGGCTGGCTGGCTCGCATATCGCACCTGCCAGACGGTGCCGCCGGTGAAATCGACCGAAGGCTTCAGGCCGCCGAGGACGATGAAGATCAGGCCCGGGATGGTGATCAGGGCGCTGAACGCGAAGTACCAGTTGCGCTTGCCGACGATGTCATACATCGCTCAGCGCTCCACGTGGTACAGCGAGAGGCGCCGACCCCAGTTGGTGCGCACCACGTAGCGAAGCATCGTCCGCGTGACCGTGACCGCGCTGAACATCGAGAGCAGGACACCGATGATCAGCACCAGGGCGAAGCCGCGCACCACGGTCGTGCCCTGCCAGTAGAGCCACGAAGCGACCAGCAGTGAGCTGACGTTCGAGTCGAGGATGCTCGACCATGCCCGGTTGAAGCCAGCCTCGATCGCCGGGCCAAGCGTCTTGCCGGCGCGAATCTCCTCTTTCATGCGCTCGAAGATGAGGATGTTGGCATCGACCGCCATGCCGATCGACAGGATGAAGGCGGCCACCCCCGCCAGGGTCAGCGTGACGCCGACCAGCCGGAAGACGGAGTACGTGACCAGCGTGTAGAACACCAGGGCCAGGGCTGCCAGGACGCCCGGCATCCGGTAGTAGGCGATCATGAACATGAGCACGAGCACGAGGCCCACCGCCCCGGCGGCCAGCGCCTGGCGCAGGAAGTCGGCGCCCAGGGTCGGCGCCACCCGCTCGATCCCCTGCTCGCTGAGCGAGACCGGCAGCGCGCCAAAGCGCAGGGTGTTGTAGAGGTTCAACTGCTCTGCCTGTGCCTTCTGGTCGGCACCCACGGTGATGATCGTGCGGCCACCGCAGATCGCACCGTTGATGGTCGGCGTGGTGATCACGATGCCGTCCAGCGAGATCGGACCTGGCTTGCCGACGTTCGCGGTGGTGAAGGTGCACCATGTTTCCGAGGCTTTGCTCTGCAGCGTGAAGGTGACCCCCAGCTGTCCGTTCTGCGAGTCGGGCTGCACGCTGCCCGGATCGATCCGGCCGCCATCGAACAGGACGGGGATCTGGCCCGCCGCGATCTGGGCGCGAACGTCCTGGTTGGTGGTCAGCTGTTGCCCCTTGGGATCGATGAATTGAAGCTGCCCGGTCGAGCCGACGAGCCTGCGGACCTGGCTCTGGTCCGAGACCCCCGGCACCTCGACCACGATCCGGCGCTGGCCGTCGCCGCCGACCTCAGTGCGCACCTGCGGCTCCGAGACGCCGATCCCGCCGACCCGCCGCTCGATGATGCTGCGTGCCGTGTCCACCTGCTCACCGGTGATCGTTTGCCCCGCCTTGGGCTCGACGGCCAGGGTGACCCGGATGCCACCCTGCAGGTCGAGGCCGAGGACCGTCTTGAGGTCCCGGCCGAGGAAGTTGCTGGGCAGCCATTCCAACCCGAGCGTCTTGCGCGGCAGATCGATGAAGATCGCCAGCAGCAGGGTCACCAGGATCACCCAGGGAGCAA
>JAYUGK010000041.1:0-2479 GCA_043738415.1 Chloroflexota bacterium
CCAATGACGCTGACCAGGCGCGGCTTGCCCTCGCGCTGGGTGGTGTGGAAGAGGTCCTTGATCTGGCGCAGTTCCTCATCTCGACCGACGAACGGCGCCTCCAGCGCCTCGCTCCGGTTCCGACCGCCGCGCTCCGAGACCACCCGGACCGCCCGCCAGGTCGGGATCGGCTCCGCCTTACCCTTGAGCATCTGCGCTCCGGCCTCTTCGAAGACGATCGACTGCGCGGCCACCCGCTGGGTCGTCTCTCCGACCAGAACCGTGCCGGGGGGTGCCGCCGACTGCAGGCGACTGGCGGTATTCACGATGTCGCCCGCGACCATGCCCTGGTTGGTGGCACCCAGCGTCACCGCAGCCTCGCCGGTCAGAACGCCGCACCGGGCCTGGATGCCGGAGCCGAGCGTCTTGACGACCTCGACCAGCTCAAGCGCGGCCCGCACGGCCCGTTCGGCGTCGTCCTCGCGCGCGACCGGCGCCCCCCAGACGGCCATCACCGCGTCGCCGATGAACTTCTCGACCGTGCCCCCGTACCGATCGATGACCTCGCGCGACAGGTCGAAGTAGCGGGTCAGCGTCTCGCGCACATCCTCGGCGTCTCGCTCCTCGGAGAATGGCGTGAAACCGACCAGGTCGGCGAACAGAACCGATACCAGGCGACGCTCGGCGACGGGATCTGCATTCGGCGTGGTGCGGATCGCGGCGGCCGGACTTGCCCCCGCAAGGGGCACCGCACACTCGGAACAGAACTTCGCACCCGGCGGATTCGCGAATCCGCAACTCGGGCACGCCGCCGCGAAGGGTGTGGCGCACTCGTTGCAGAACTTTGCCCCGATGCGGTTCTCGCTCCCGCAGTTCGGACAGATCATGACGGCGTAGCGGACCGCCTTGCCGTCGGTTCCTTTGCCCCGCTGGTGGGGGATTCGGCCGAGGTCGAGCCGCCCATGGCGGCGTCCAGTCGTGCCACGAACGGCTTCGCGCCCATTCGAATCAGGATTTCTCGCGTTGACTCGGCGACGTTGCGGACGTAAGGATCAGATGGGTCCAACAGGGTCGCCATGTCGATCCCGACGAGGGCCTCATCCCAGAGTTGCCCGATGTCGCGCCACCCGCGCATGACCTCCTTGTACAGCAGAAGCCCTTCCGCGGAGCGCCCCTCCAGGGCGGCCAGGCCGGCCCGAATCGTCGTTCGGCGGAGCTCCACCACCGTGCCGTGGACGCCGGTCGCGTCGAGTGCGGCGAGGTCAGCCTGGGCACCAGCTACTTCTCTCTCCCAGAGGGCCGGCCGCGCGGCCCGATACCTGAACTCGGGGGCGTTGATGGCGTCCTGGTCCGCCAGGTGGCGCCAAGCGGTGCTCGCGTCGCCGAGCCGTCCGTTGGCCATGGCCGCATTCCCCATTGCGTCATCGACGGGCGCGGTGGACTCCGTCCAATCGTCACCGATGAGGCGCTGAAGCTCGGCTAGCGCTGCGGTGACGTCCTCGCCGCGACACGCATGGACGATGACCGAGTTGCTCAACAGCGCGATCCGGTCTCCGCGTTCCAGTTCTTCGGCCAACTGTCCGTCGAGATGTTCCAGCGCTTCGTCCCAGTCGCCGGCCACGAAGGCGGTATACCCGAGGTTGTTGATCAATCGCAGCATTGCCACTCGGTTGCCGACTCGGCGCGCCAGGGTGAGACCTTCGCGGTAAGCGTCCATCGCACCAACCGCATCGAGGTCGCCCATCAGGAAGCCGCGGAAGGCAAGCGCAATCGACAGGATTTCGTCCAACCGGTTATCACGCGCGAGCTGCTCGCCCGCCCTCACGACCCCGATCCCCTCACGCCGACGTCCGAGCTGGCCGAGCACTACTCCTTTCGTCACCAACGCCCTGGCCAGGATTTCCACCAGGTTGCCATGCTCCGCGGCCTCCAGGACCCGCTCCGCGACCTCCATGCCCCGCCCAGGTTCCTCGTTGTTTTCATAGGCGCTGGCGAGCATGCCATCGAGCGCGACGACAGCAGGCTCCGGGAACAGGTCCGCGAATTCCGCCGAAGCTGGCACGAGCAGCTCGAGCGCCGCCTTTCCACGTTGACCGGATATGAGCGCCCATCCCAGGGAGGCCGTGGTCCGGGCGGTTGCGAGGCGATCGTCCCGCGTTCGGTGGAGGGCCAGCGCGCGCCGAAGGAAGTCCTCGGCTGGCCCATGGCGAGCCGCCGCTGTCGCCGATCGGCCCGCGCGCTCGAGGAGGTCAGCCTCATCGGCCGGGTCGCTGGTCACCGTCAGCGCCTGCTCGAAGAACGTGATGGCCTGACCGTGGGCTCCGAGGGACACCGCCCGATCGGCCGCCGCCTTGAGCGCAATCCGGGCCTGGGCGGCCAGGGCGTCCGACTCGGCTCCTTCGGCAGCATTGGCATGCGCCGCCAGGTAGTGGCCCGCCAGCGCCCCGGCCAGTTCGTCCGATCCGAGCTGCTCGAAGAAGCGGGCCGCAGCGAGATGGCG
>JAYUGK010000042.1:0-2475 GCA_043738415.1 Chloroflexota bacterium
AGCGCAGCGGCTACTTGAAGTAGGACCGATCTCGGGTATCCTCGACCGCCTACCGCCCAACAGGAGGAAGCATTTCGTGAACCGATCGCAGACCGTCGCCGCCATGGCGGCCTTTGCCGTCGTCCTGGCGGCCTGTGGGCCGGCGGCCTCGAACGGGTCGGCCGAACCCTCGAGCAAGGCATCGACCGCGGCGTCGTCCGTTGCCCAGGCGTCGGGCGGCGGCCCGCAGGCGTCATTCGGCGAGGGCGTCGTCGCCGAGCTCGAAGCGCTGATCCCCGACAAGATCGGCGAACTCACCATGAAGAAGAGCAGCTTCCGTGGAAATGACTACCTGGTTGCGCCCGGCAGCGACCCGAACACGATCAAGTTCATCGAGACCGTTGGCGTCTCTCCGAGCGACATCTCGATGGCAATCGGCTTCGGGTTCAGCGCGGACTTCACCTCGAGCGTGGCCATGTTCGTCTTCCGGGCCAAGGGTGCCGACTCCGGCGCGCTCGTCTCTGCGGTCAAGGCATCGCTGGATTCGAGTGCTGGATCACCGGCGGAATGGAGCAGCGCGACGGTTGGCGGCAAGCAGGTCGAGACAGCGGGCCAGGATAGTGGGACCACGTACCTCTATGTGAAGGGCGACGTCCTCATCTGGCTCACTGTCACTGATCCGGCGGCCGCCGCAGGGATCCTCAACGCGCTGCCCTGAGACCCGGACAAGCATGAGATATCCGGGTCGCGGCGTTGCTGGTGGCCGCCGCGACCCCGGCTGACGGCAAGCCGCGTCCGGCGGCGATCTTCGTCAACGAGGGAGCCGGCTCGGCGCACTCGTCGCGCGTCCGCACCGCCGTTTCGCTGACCCGGCGGGCCCTCGATGCCGACCTGCACGTCACCGCGACCCGCTCGATCGACGAGCTGCGTGGCTTCCTCGACGAGCGGCTGGGTGCCTACCGCACCGTGGTGATGGTCGGCGGCGATGGCTCGCTGGGGGTCGCCTACAACGCGGTCGCGGACCGTCCGGAGGTGACGCTCGGGTACATCCCGGCCGGGTTCGGCAACGCCACCTCCCACCTGCTGAATCTGCCGCGCCACCCCGCCGCGCTGGCCGGGCTGCTGGCCCGCGGTGATGCCAGGCCGATAGACCTCGTTTCGGTGGACGGACGGCTGGCGCTCTTCGCCGGGGCCGGCTGGGATGCCCTTGTCGCCGGGCGCTATGCCGCCGCCGGCGCGAAGAAGCTGCGTGGCTGGGCGACTGCGGTTGCCGCCTCGCTGCCCGACCTGGGTCGGCGCCACCAGGTCCGGGTGGTGGCCGATGGCAAGGTCATCCACGAGGGGCCGATGATCCTGATGGTGGCCAGCACCACGCCGTTTTACGGTCGTGGCCTGCTCGTCAACCCGGGCGCGCGCCCCGATGCCGGCCGGCTGACGGTGCGCGTCTACCCTGGACCGGCGTCGCGCCTGGCGCTCGAAGTGGTCCGCTGGGCATCGCACCGCTCGCCTGCCGCCCAAGGCGTCGCTGCCAGCAGGCTGACGCTCTCCAGCCTCAACGCTCGCCCGATCCCCATTCAGGCTGACGGCGACCTGGTCGGCGAGTCAGCGGAGTGGCATTTTGAGCTGCGACCGGCCGCTGTTCGGCTCATCGGGAAGTGGTGACTTAGGGCACCGGTTCGATGGCGTCGCGGTTGCGTCACCCATTGTGGGGGTCTACGCTCCTCCCGACCACCCGCGGCCGTTCATTCTTTGGCGCGCTCGACCAGCCTGATACCGGCTGCGTATATTCGACGAGGCCGCACATGGCGGCTGCGAGAAACTTCTGCTTCGGCGGGACTTGGCTCCGTCTGTTGCTGAGTCTTCGCCCTCAACGCCCATCACTTACGAGGTGATCCATGCGACTGCGAAGAGGTCTGATTCTCCCGGCCATAACCGCCCTGATGCTCAACATGATGGCCTTGGCCCCGATTGTTCCCAGCATTGCTTCGGCGAGTACGGCCACCCGCCTCATCAGTGCGGCTGGAACAACGACCCTGAGCGGCACGCAGACCGGCAGCGGCGCGATCCAGTTCCCGGAGATCCGCGGCGAGCCTGCCGGCGAGATGACGGTGATGTCCGATAAGGCTCCCAAGCGCGACGTGGCCAACCGCAGCAAATCGCCAAAGCGCGCGGCGTCTGGGAGCGCTCTCCCGGCAACACCGGCCACCGCGGCGAACATTGCGCCGACGCCAGGAGTGGCTCTCACCTTCAAAGGCTTGAACCATCGCGATCAGCGCACCGCCAACAATGGAAACCAGTTCTCGCTGGAGCCGCCCGACCAGGGGCTGTGCGTGGGCAATGGGTATGTCCTTGAGACCATCAATGACGTCATGCGCGTCTCCAGCACGAGCGGGACCACCCTGCTGACCCAGGACCTCAACACGTTCTATGGGTACCCGGCCGCATTCCAGCGCCAGACCGGTCCCTTCGGTCCGTTCATCACCGACCCCAGCTGCT
>JAYUGK010000043.1:0-2473 GCA_043738415.1 Chloroflexota bacterium
CAGCTGTTCATGGAGGAGCTGGGAATTGCCGAGGCGAGCCGCGGGCGGATGATCCGGCTGACCTACGCCCTGCTGGGCCTCTTCAGCTTTTTCACCGCCGGCGAGGACGAGTGTCGCGCCTGGACCCTGAGCCGCGGCGCCTCATCGGTGGATGCGGCCGGGGCAATCCACTCGGACCTGGCGCGCGGCTTCATCCGAGCCGAGGTGGTGACCTATGACGACCTGATGGCCTGCGGGAGCATGGCCGAGGCGCGCAAGCGTGGCCTGTTGCGCTCGGAGGGGAAGACCTACCAGGTGCGCGATGGGGACGTGATCCAGGTCCTCTTCAACGTCGCGCGCTGAACGGCGTCAGCTGGAGCGGTCCAGCTCGGCAATCAGCGATCGGTACTCGTCGGATGCCTCGACCAGGTAAGTCTGCGCTTCGTCGAGCCCGACCGCCATGCTGGCCGCGAGCTTCTCGTCAGCGATGTAGATGAGCCCCTGGTTGCGTTCGAGCTCGCGGGCGATCGCTTCGACCAGCGTGTCCTCTTCGAAGGTCTCGATCACCGCAGCGCGTGCGGCCAGCACCATCTGGGCGAACGCCTCGGGGGCGATCTCCTGCTCGCTGACCAGCAGGGCGTCGGTCAGGAGGTCACTCGCTCCCTCGTGGAGTTCGTAGAAGAAGAGGCTCATGATGGCCCGATGATAGCCGGGGTCGATCTGCTCGTGGTCGGGGGCCTCTCGATCGACCGGTTCCCCGACGGCAGCGAGGCACCCGGGGGCTCGGTCGTCCATGCGGCGCACGCATGGGCGATGGCGGGTCTCCGCGGCGCGACGATCACAACTGCCGGCCCGGAGGACGTGGCCGTCGCCGGTGTCGAAACGCTCCGCTCGTTCGGCCCGCTCCTCGTGCATGACGCCCCTGCGTCGATCCGGTTTCTGATCGACGAGCGTCTCTCGCGTCGCGTGGTCACCTATGAATCCGGCGCCCGCCTGCCGGTCTCGTCGGCCGACGTCGCGAGACTCCCGAGTCGCGCCGCGTTGATCGCCCCGATCGCAGGAGAGCTGGATCCCGGCGCGCTCGTGGCGACGAGTCCGGTGAGCGTGCGGGTGGCCGCTCTGCAGGGTTGGCTGCGGATCCTCGTTCCGGGTGAGCCCGTGCGCGCCCGACCGCTGGTGAGCCTCGGCGCTGAACTCCGCGACACTCTGCGCGGCATGACCGCCCTTGTGGTCAGCGACGAGGATCTCGCAGGTGCGGTGCCGGACGCCGGCGACGCCATCGGCGCCTTTCGTGACTGGGTGGGCAGCGGTCCGGTCCTGGTCGTGACGGCCGGTCAGGCTGGCGCGTCGCTCGACTTCTCGGGCGGAATTCGAGTTGCGATGCCAGCGCCACTGGCCGTCAGCGGCGTGTCGACACTCGGAGCGGGCGACGCGTTCGCCGCGCTCTTTGCCGCCGGCCTTGGAGGCGGGATGGATGCCCAGCGTGCCGCGCACACCGCCGCCACCGGCGTTTCACACTGGCTCGCCGCTCGCTCCCGCGCGTCCGGAAGCTAGGCCACTGCGCGGGCGCCTGCCACGCGATGGCGGCGCCGTTCGGCCGCCGCCACCCAGCGTCGCAGCCGTCGCAGTCGAGCCTCGACCCGCAACCGCACCTGGCCGATGGCCAGCATGCCGCCGCCGCGTCCCAGGGCGAGGGCCAGGTCGAGGACTCGTGATGCGGTCAGAGCGGCCTCGAGCGCGCCGACCAGGTCGCCGCGGTGACGCTCACGGATGCGTGCCACCTCCAGCCAGGCGGTCGCCGCGTCGCACGATGCCCGACGGGTGGCTCCCGACCAGAGCGCCTCGGCACGGTCCACCTCGCCGTTCGCGAGCAGCAACCGGGTGGCCAGCCGGCGCAGGGCGTGGGCCTCGACCGGATCGAGGGTCGGCTCGATCGCCGTTTCGGCGAGGGCGAGCGCTTCATCGGTCGCGCCAGCGCGCAGCAACTCGCGCGCCATACCGTGGCGATCGAGCACCGTCGCATCGCGCCAGCCGCCATCCAGCAGCCGCAGAACCTCGGCCTCGAGCAGGGCGAGTGAGACGATGTCCTGCAGGTTGTGGTCGAGCACGTCGGCCAACAGGTCTGGCGAGCCGCCGCGCAGATAGCTGAAATAGCGCCCCGGCACCTCACTGCCCGGGCAGTCCGACTCGCGCCGCACGCCAAGGACGCCCGCCTCTACGACCGCCAGCCTTGCTCCGCCAAGCGGACGTCGAAAAAGCCGGCGCGCCACGGGCAACAGGTCGTCGTGCTGCTGCGGCAGGGCCGCCAGTTCACGGAAGAGCCCATGGATGGTGAGTCGCGTGACGAGCAGCGGCAGATCAAAGCCCCGGCCGTTGTAGGTGACGATCCGCGCACAAGCCGCCAGTTCGACGACAACGCGTCGCAGAAGGGCCGGCTCATGGGGGTAGTCGGGGAGCACCAATTGTCTGATCACGAGCCGATCCCCATCCAGGC
>JAYUGK010000044.1:0-2463 GCA_043738415.1 Chloroflexota bacterium
CTCGGCTTTTGGGATTCCGAGTGGACCGGTATTGCGCCGATCCTCGAGGAGGACGTGGCCATGAGC
Source organism: Chloroflexota bacterium (assembly GCA_043738415.1). GTDB lineage: Bacteria > Chloroflexota > Limnocylindria > QHBO01 > QHBO01 > CF-167. The sequence goes on from JAYUGK010000044.1 coordinate 67, forward strand.
TCGGTCAGCCAGGACGAGATCGGGCACGCCAAGGCCCTCTATGAACTGCTCTCCGTGCTCAGCGGCGACGACGCCGATCGGATCGCGTTCGGGCGCCGCCCGGATGCCTACCGGCACGCCGCCCTGATGAACCATCCCCGCACCGATTGGGCGTTCACCATCGCCCGCCGCTTTCTGTACGAAACGGCCGATGCGGTGCGCCTCGAGTCGCTGGCTGGCTCGTCATACGAGCCGCTGGCCAACCTGGCGATCAAGATGCGGCGCGAGGAGACCTACCATCTCCTCCACTTCGACCTGTGGTTGCGCCGCCTGACCGAAGGCGGCAGCGAGTCCCGGGATCGGCTGATCAGCGCCCTGCAGGAACTATGGACCGATGCCCAGGCGGTCTTTGCCCCCCTCGTCGGGGAAGCGAACCTGCTCGCCTCCGGGATCCTGGCCGACTCAATGGAGACGCTGCGGCAGCGGTGGCTGGCCCGCATCACGCCGCGATTCGCGGAGCTGGGACTGCCGGCAATGTCAGCCGCACCCCAACCCCATGCCGACGGGCGCAGCCTGCACGGCGCTGATTTCAGCTGGCTGCACGGCGAGTTCACCATGGTGGCCGACTCCGAGCCGGGTGCGTCGTGGTAGCGAGACAGCATCGGCGGGAAGTGGCTGTCTGGGCCGCTCTGGCCGAAGTGACCGATCCTGAGATCCCAACCATCGGCCTCGTCGACCTGGGGGTGATCGGCGGAATCGCCTTCGGGCCACGCCCGGACGGCGGAGAGCGGCTGATCGTGGACCTGCTCCCGACATTCGTCGGTTGCCCCGCCATCGAGGTGATGCGCGAGCAGATCGGCCAGCGGCTGTCTGCCCTCGGCGTCGCAGACGAGGTGGTGGTTCACGTCAGCTTCGTGGAGCCATGGACGTCGGAGCGCATCACACCAGCCGGGCGGGAGGCTCTGCGGCGATCGGGGTTTGGTCCGCCGCCGACCGGCATCTCGTTCGATCAGGGCGAACAGCTGACGGTGCTGCCGATCGCCACCTGCCCGTACTGTGGGTCGCGCCGGACGACGCTCGAGAATCCATTCGGCCCGACGCTGTGTCGGGCGATCTACCACTGCGCCGACTGCCAGCAACCGTTCGAGCAGTTCAAGGCAATCTGAGCCGCACCGGCTCGGTGGCGGGCTGCGGCCGAAAGGCCGTGGCGTACGCCCGACCGCTCATCTCCCGGTATTCGCACCCGGTGATTCCGGACCGATGCGTTACCCTTCGCCACGCAGAGCAAGCGGAGGAGTGGGCGTGGCAATAGACGGCGACGAGGTTCGTGCGGGCGCGGCTGAAATGCTGGACGCCGGCGCACACGACCGGCTCGACACGATGCGCCATTCGGCGTCACACATCATGGCCTCGGCGGTCGTCAAGCTCTTTCCGGGGGCCAAGCTGGGAATTGGTCCGGCAATCCGGGACGGGTTCTACTACGACTTCGATCTGCCGCGCGCTCTGACCCCGGCCGATCTCGAGGAGATCGAGGGCAAGATGCGCAACGAGATCTCGTCGAATCTGTCGTTCGAGCGCTCCGAGCTGCTACGAGATGCGGCCCTCAGCGAGTTGACTGCCGCCGGCCAGGACTACAAGGTCGAGATCATCTCCGAGCTCAGCGACGAGCAGGCGCGGGTGATCAGCTTCTATCGCCACGGGACGTTCAGCGATCTCTGCCGCGGGCCGCATGTCGAATCGACCGGCCAGCTCGGACCGTTCAAGTTGCTGAGCAGCGCGGGTGCCTACTGGCGCGGCGATGAGAAGCGGCCGATGCTGCAGCGCATCTACGGCACCGTCTGGGAGACCCAGCAACAGCTGGACGACTACCTGTGGCGCCTTGAACAGGCGAAGCTGCGGGACCACCGCAAACTCGGTCGCGAGCTGGACCTGTTCAGCTTCCATCCTGAATCCCCCGCGGCGCCCTTCTGGCACCCACGCGGCATGGCACTCTGGCGCGAGCTGGAAGACTGGTCCCGCCAGGTGCGGCGCGAGGGCGGCTTCGTCGAGGTTCGCACTCCGGCCCTTGTCCGCAAGGAACTATGGGAAACCTCCGGCCACTGGGATCTCTACCAGGACAATATGTTCGTTCTCAAGGACGGCGAGCACACCTCGGGGCTGAAGCCGATGAACTGCCCGGAGTCGATGCTCATCTTCAAGACGCAACTGCGCTCGTATCGCGACCTGCCGATGCGCCTGGCCGACTACTCCTGGCTCTTCCGCAATGAGCGGACCGGGGCCCTGGCCGGCATGTTCCGGGTACGGCAATTGACCCAGGACGACAGCCACGTCATCTGCCGCGACGACCAGGTGATCGATGAAGTGAACCTCGCTCTTTCGCTGGTGCGACGCCAGTACGAACCGTTCGGCTTCACGCCG
>JAYUGK010000045.1:0-2457 GCA_043738415.1 Chloroflexota bacterium
GAGGACGAGGACGTGGCCCAGGCGACCGGCATCAACATCGTCAACTACAAGCTGCTGGCGTTCGCCATCGGAGCTTCGGTCGGCTGCATAGGCGGCGCGATCTACGCTACCCACCTGCAGGGGGTGGTCCCAGGCGGGTTCATCCTGCTGGTCTCGATCACCGTGCTGGCGGTGGTGGTGCTCGGCGGGATGGGGAGTATCCCGGGCGTGATCGTTGGCGCCTTCGCCCTGATCGGTCTGCCGGAGATGCTGCGCGAGTTCGCGGAGTACAAGCTGCTCGTCTATGGCGCGGTGCTGGTGGCGGTCATGCTCCTGCGCCCCGAGGGCCTGGTGCCCGATGCTTCGCGGCGGGCCGAGCTCGAGGAGGCGCGCGGAGGGGACGGCCCCGACCGTGAGCCGATGCTCGAAGTGATCTCGGGAGACGCCTGACCGATGAGCATGCAAGCCTCTTCCGACCTCACGCAGATGAGTGATTCCGACGGCCCTCCGCTGCTGGTGGCTCGCGGAGTCACGAAGACCTTCGAAGGGCTGGTTGCCAACCGCGATATCGATTTCGACATCCCTCGTCATTCGATCGTGTCAATCATTGGTCCCAACGGCGCAGGCAAGACAACCTTCTTCAACCAGTTGAGTGGCGTCTACCATCCGACCTCGGGCACCATCGAGTTCGAGGGGACCAGTCTGAGCTCCATGGCGCCGCACCTGGTAGCCACGCTGGGGGTGGCGCGCACCTACCAGAACATCCGGCTCTTTCAGAACATGAGTGTGCTCGCCAACGTGATGGTGGGCCGCCACGTGCGGATGCACGGGCAGTGGTATGGGGCGATCGGACGCCTGGCGGGCATTCGGCGCGAGGAGGATGACGCCTCACGGCACGCGCTCGAGCTCCTGGAGCTGGTTGGGATCCGGCGATCGTCAGCCGACGATCTGGCCAGGAGCCTGCCCTACGGCGACCAGCGCAGGCTCGAGGTGGCGCGCGCTCTTGCCAGCGACCCCAAGCTCCTGCTCCTCGACGAGCCGACCGCCGGCATGAACCCCGGCGAGACGCGCCAGATGACCGATTTCATCGCTCGGCTGCGCCGTGACCTGCAGCTGACGATCCTACTGATCGAGCACGACATGAAAGTGGTGATGGGGGTAAGCGAGCGAATCACGGTGCTCGACTACGGTGAGAAGATCGCCGAGGGGACGCCGGCCGAAATCCGCGCCAACCCGCGCGTGATCGAGGCGTACCTCGGAAAGCAGGCCTCGGCATGACCCGCGCCCTTGAATTGGTCGATGTCCACACCTACTACGGAAATATCCATGCGCTCAAGGGCGTCTCACTGACGGTCGAGACGGGTGAGATCGTGACGCTGATCGGCTCGAACGGGGCCGGCAAGTCGACGACGCTGCGCACCATCAGCGGCATCGCCCGGGCGCGCGAAGGCAAGGTTCTCTTCAAGGACGCCGAGATCCAGGCCGAGAAGCCGCACGTCATCGTCGGGATGGGGATCGCCCAGTCGCCCGAGGGCCGGCACGTCTTCACCCGGATGTCGGTCCATGAGAACCTGCTGATGGGCGCTTTCAGCCGCAGCGGCTCCTTCGAGGCCGACATCCAGCGCGTCTTCGACCTCTTCCCGCGGCTCAAGGAGCGGCGCACCCAGAAGGCCGGCACGCTGTCAGGCGGCGAGCAGCAGATGCTGGCAATGGGGCGGGCACTGATGGCGCAGCCGACCCTGCTCCTGCTCGATGAGCCCTCGATGGGGCTGTCCCCGATCCTCACCGAGCAGATCTTCAAGATCATCGTCGACATCAACACCCAGGGCACCACGGTGCTGCTGGTCGAGCAGAACGCCCAGATGGCCTTCAACGTGGCGCACCGAGGCTACGTTCTGCAGACCGGCCTGATCATCCTGGCCGACACCGCAGCCAACCTGGCGGCCAACCCGCAGGTGCGGCAGGCCTACCTGGGCGAGATCTAGCCGGCGCCGATGTCGGGCGACCCGCCTGCGCCGCGCCGTTCTCCGCGAGACTATCGACCCGATCTGCGGCCGATCCTGATCCTGGCCGGGCTGTTGGTGACAGTCCTGATCGGCTGGATCCTGCTCGCGCCGTTGATCGTGCCGGGTCGCTAGGAGTAGCGTCGGGCGCCGAAGCCGCGCCCAGCGCCGTAGAGCAGCAAGACGATCCCGACAGCCGCTGCGGCGATTCCCGGCGAATGCTGCGGCACGGGCAGGAAGCCGACCGACCAGAGCTCCCAGGCACGGAAGGCGAGCGCACCGGCGGCCGCCAGCCCAAGCGCGAGGTAGACGGCCGGGGCATCGAGCACGAAGCCCCAGCGCCCGCGCATGTACCCGATGTCGAGCAGGATCAGGGTCGCGATCGCCGCGCCATAGATCACGATCCCCGGTCCCTCGAGGCCGATCCCGGTGCTGGCGGGTACCGGCACCCCATTGATGGTGTCCCCGCCGGCAC
>JAYUGK010000046.1:0-2455 GCA_043738415.1 Chloroflexota bacterium
TCGCGGGCGAGCGTCTCGGCCGCTTCCAGCGCGCAGAAGCGCATGTAGCCGTAGCAGAAGATCGAGAGGTGCGTTCCCGGGCGCGCCACGTCGGCGAGACCGATGGGGACGACATGGTCGCCATCGGGCACATCGGCCTTGAACAGGCGGTACGTCTTCTTGTGCTCGAAGAACATGACCGGGTCAGGATCGCGGACGGCGGCCTTGAGGAGGCCTTTGGCATCGGCCGGGGTTCCGGGCGCGACCACCTTGAGACCGACCGTAGAGGTGAAGTAGGTCTCGTTGCTCTGCGAGTGGTACAGCGCGCCATGGACCCCGCCGCCGTACGGCATGCGGATCACCATCGGCAGGCCAAAGGTGCCATTGGACCGATACCGCATCCGGCTGATCTCCGACACGATCTGGTTGAAGGCCGGGTAGGAGAAGTCCGCGAACTGCATCTCGGCGATGGGGCGCAGGCCGTAGATGGCGGCTCCTGCCGCCGCTCCGGCGATCATCGCCTCGCTGAGTGGCGTGTCGAGGACGCGCTTTTCGCCGTACTTGGCGAAGAGGCCCTCGGTGACGCCGAAGACGCCGCCCTTGCGGCCGACATCCTCGCCGAGCAGCATGACGTCGGGGTCGCGCTCCATCTCCTCGTCGATGGCGATGCGGATCGCTTCAAGGATGTTCAGCTCGGTCACGATGGCACCTCGTCGGCGTAGACGTGGGTTAGCGCGGTGGCCGGGTCGGGATCCGGATGCGCCTCACCCAGGCGCGAGGCCTCGTTGATCTCGGCTTTGATTTCGGCCCGCAGCTGCTCCTCGATGGCATCGGTGAGGAGGCCTGCCGCACGCAGCCGGTTGGCGAAGAGCGGGATCGGGTCGTGGTCCTTGAGCGCCTCGACCTCGGCGGGGTCCCGGTAGCGTCGCTGGTCGTCGTCGGAGGAGTGGCTGGTCAGGCGTACCACTTTGGCTTCGATCAGCGTCGGCCCATCGCCCCGACGGGCCCGCTCGTGGGCCTCCTTGCCGGCCGCGTAGCAGGCGATCGGATCGGTGCCGTCCACGGTGACCCCGGGGAAGCCATAGCCCTGGGCGCGAACCGCCACGCTCAACCCGCCCACCTGCTGGGCGAGCGGCACGCTGATGGCGTAGCCGTTGTTCTCGCAGACGAAGATGACCGGCAGCCTGTGGACTCCCGCGAAGTTCATCGCCTCGTGGATCTCTCCCTGGTTGCTCGTCCCCTCACCGAACGACGTCATGGCCACCATGTCGTCGCCGCGTACCCAGGCGCCCATGGCCAGACCCACCGCGTGGAGCACCTGCGTGCCCACCGGGGAGCTGAGCGACACGATGTTGTAGCGCTTCGCCCCGTAGTGACCCGGCATCTGGCGTCCGCCCGAGCTGACATCGTCGCCCTTGGCCAGGTGGGCGGTGACGATGTCCTCCGCGGTCATGCCGAAGGTCAGTGCAGCGGCGATCGAGCGGTAGAACGGGGCGAGCCAGTCCTGGTGGCGGCGCATCGGCCACGTGATGCCCACCTGCGCCCCCTCGTGGCCCTGTCCGCTGATGACGAAGGCGATCTTGCCGGCCCGCTGCATGAGCCACATGCGCTCGTCGACGGCGCGGGCGAGCAGCATCTGGCGGTACATGGCCAGCACGTCGTCGTCGCCCAGGCCGAGCTCGCGGTGCCCCAGGGCTTCAGCCTGCTTGGTGTTGGCCAACCCGCTCCTCCTGCGAGACGCGCTGCTAGACGTGGATTGCCGCGCCGTCGACCGCCAGGGCGGCCTCGACGAGGACTTCGGGAAGGGTCGGATGGGCATGCACCGACATGGCGATCTCGGCGGCTGTGCCCTCGACCAGAAGCGCGAAGGTCGGCTCGGGCAGGAGGTCACCGGCGTGCGGACCGATCAGGTGGGCGCCCAGCAGGATGCCGGTCTGCGCATCGGCCACCAGCTTGGCGAAGCCGTCGATCTCGCCGATGATCGTCGCCTTGCCCAGGGCGCGGAACGGGAAGCTGCCGACCTTCACCTCGTGGCCCTCGGCGCGCGCCTCCTCTTCGGTCCAGCCCACAGAGGCGATCTGCGGCCGGCAGAAGGTGACCCGCGGCATGAGCTCCATGCGCACCGGTTCGGGATTGTGGCCCGCAATCGTCTCGACCGCGACCACCGCCTCGTGGCTGGCCACGTGCGCCAGCGCGAATCCGGGCACGATGTCGCCCATGGCGTACAGGTGCGGCACCCCGGTGCGCATGAAGCCATCCACCTTTACGTAGCCGCGCTCCAGCTCCAGGCCGGGAATGTTCTCGAGGCCGATGCCCTCGGTCAGCGGCTTTCGCCCGACCGCCACCAGGATCAGGTCGGTGGTCATCTCGATGACCCGGTCGCCCGAGCGCGCGGCGATGGCGAAGTGCAGGCCGCCATTGGCTCGCTCGATGGTGGCCGGGTCGATGGTCGATGCGGTGAACATCCTGATGCCGC
>JAYUGK010000047.1:0-2442 GCA_043738415.1 Chloroflexota bacterium
CATCCCGGCCCTGATCTGGTCGATTGGCACGCTGGTCGTCTTCTTCCCCGTCGCGATGTGGCTGTATCGGCGGCGGACTACCCTGTAGCCGATGGGCCGTACGATCGTCTTCATCCACGGCGCCTGGGTGACGCCGCTCTCCTGGGAGGCGATGAGCGGCTGGTTCGCCAAGCAGGGGTACACCTGCCTCACGCCGGCCTGGCCGGGGAAGGAGCGGCCGGTGGAGGACATCCGCCGCGATCCATCGGCGCTGGCGGGACTGGGGATCCGCGAGATCGTGGACCATTACGACGCGATCATCCGCGCCCTCGACGAGCCACCGATCCTGATCGGCCACTCGTTCGGCGGCCTTTGGGTACAGATCTTGCTCGACCGTGGGCTGGGGGCCGCCGGAGTGGCAATCGATCCGGCACCGCCGCGTGGGGTGCTCGCCTACGAGCCGTCGGCGTACCGCGCGCTGGCATCGGTCCTCCTGACCTGGCGCGGCTGGCGCAAGGCGGTGCGCTGGACGGTGGACCATTTCCGTTATGCCTTCGTGCATACCCTCCCACCTGGAGAACAGCAGGCCGCCTACGACCGATACGTCACGCCAGAGACCGGGCGCATCTTCTTCCAGGCGGCGCTCGCACCGTTCGCCCGCAACAGCCCGGCTCGGGTCGACTTCCGGAATGCGGGCCGCGCGCCGCTCCTGATGATCGCAGGAGCCGACGACCACATCGTGCCGGCCGCGATCGTCCGGCGAAACTACCGCCGCTACGCGCAATCCGGCGCCGTCACCGATTTCACCGAGTTCCCCGGCCGGGTCCACTGGATCATCGCCCAGCGGGGATGGCAGGAAGTGGCCGAGCACATTGCGGAGTGGCTGGCCGCCCACTGATTCCGGCGGCAGGGGCAACTTGTCACCACCTTTCGGCGTCGTGCTGACGTGGGACGCTTCCTTCGGATCGCCGGTCTGTGCGCCCTCGTCCTGCTGCTGGCAGGATGCAGGCTCTTCCCCGCGGCAGGGGTGGCGATTGACGGTCAGTGGCAGCTCGTCTCCGGCATCGACGGAGGCCGGGCAATTCCGATCGTCAGTCATGGCAGCATCACGCTGACCGTCGACGGCACGAAGATCAGCGGAAGGGCGGCCTGCAACACCTACGGAGGCACCATCGTCTTTGACGGCGATCGGGTCATCATCAGCGCCCTGTCGATGACCGAGATGGCCTGTGCCGAAGACCTGATGACTGCCGAAGCAGCCTACCTTGCCGCCCTTCCGAAGGCCGATATGGCGATGCGCACTGGCGACAGCCTGGTGCTCAGCGGGCAGGTGGTCGAGCTTCGTTTCGCGCTTGTACTGCCAGTGGCCGATGCGGAACTGGTCGGCACCACCTGGACGCTCGACACGTTGATCAACGGAGACACCGCCTCTTCCACGATTGGCGGGGTGGCCACGCTCGAGTTCGAGCGGGACGCATCGCTGGTCGGCTCGACCGGGTGCCGCTCGTTCTCCGCGAACTACACGCTCTCTGGCAACCAGGTCCAGGTGACCTCGCTCGCAACCACCAAGCAGGCCTGCACCGTGGAGCTGGTGGGCCAGGACGAGCACGTGCTGAAGGTGATCGCCGGCGGGTTCGGCGTTCAGATCGTGGGTCATCGGCTGACGCTAACTGCGGGTGGGTTCGGCCTCGGCTACGGGGCGCCGTAGGACGCCACGGCGCTCGTGGTCAGGGGCCGTCGACCAGGCGCACAGCGGTGACGACGAACTGCTGCCGGCAGGCGCTCACCGTGTCCTGGCGGCCCGAGTAGTAGACCACCTCATACCCTTGCGGGAGCCACTGGCATGAGGGCGCCGCCGCATCATCGAAATGGCCGGTGACCTCGACCCAGTGATTGTCAAAGGTCACTTCGGCTGGCAGGGTTGGCGCCAGGACGACCGAGAGCCAGGTGGACGTCGTCTCGATCGGCGAAAGGTACAGCTGGTCGACGGTCGGTTCGGCCAGCCAGGCAGGTAGGTAGTGGCCGCTCGGCTCGCCGTACCCGCAATCGCACCGCGCCGACCACGCTCGGAAGGTGACCTGGGCCGCGCCAAGGCAGACGGCGGCCGCGGCACGGTCGAGCACGACGAAGTCGACCGCATCGCGCGGCGGAGAGCCGCAGTCGGCCGGCGACGGATCGGGCACGGCGGCGAGCAGCGGGTCGGCCTCGGGGGCCCAGGATCCATTGCCCGTCTGGCGCCAGATCACCGGATTGGGACCGCGCATGGTCGTCCGGTACCCGAGCACCACGAAGCCACCCGGGCCGGCGGCCGCCACGCGCGGGATTCCGCCAAATGAGGAGGGCAACGGAGACCTTCCCCACGCCCCGCCTTCGCGGATCCAGGCCAGGGGTCGCTCGGTCGCCCGGTCCCAGCCGAAGGCGGCCATGCGCTGACCGTCCGAGACCAGCGCCGTAACGCCGGCG
>JAYUGK010000048.1:0-2439 GCA_043738415.1 Chloroflexota bacterium
GCGGGGGTGGCCACAGCGCTGGGATTGGGCATGGGCGTGGCCACGGCGGCCGACCCGGCCGTCACGATCGTGGACTCTGCCTACGATCCGGTGACGATCATCATCCAGGTCGGGCACCGGAGCGCACAACAACGTCGACTGTGGTGCGAGTGCGCACCGATCGCAGGCCCCGGCGGTAGCCGGCGGTAGTACGAATGGCCGGGCCTAGGGAAAGGCCAGGGCGCGAGGCTCAGCCCTGGGCCGCGATGCGAGACTACGCGAAGGAACCGAGCCGTGGAACGCAGACACCAATCCAGTAGTGCACCCGCGGTGGCGCGATTGACACTGCGGAGCCCGGGAACCTATACTCCGGCTTCGGTGTCCCGCTCGCGGGACGCCTTCGTGTGTGCCCGTGGGCACCGCTCACCAGCCTGATAGCGCGACTCTGACCAAGAGTCGCAATGGCTCGTCGGCGGCGCACGATTCTGCTCCGGAAAGACCGCATCAAGTGAATGAACGCGAGGTTCTCGTTGCCGACGATCAGCCAGCTGGTCCGCAAGGGCCGCAAGCCGGCAAGCAAGAAGGTGAAGGCGCCGGCGCTGCGCCGCACCTTCAACACGCTCAAGCAGACCGTCTCCGAGGGGCGCGGCGCTCCGCAGCGGCGCGGCGTCTGCCTCCAGGTCATGACCCGGACCCCCAAGAAGCCGAACTCGGCGCTGCGCAAGGTCGCGCGCGTGCGTCTGACCAACGGCATGGAGGTCACCGCCTACATTCCCGGCGTCGGACACAACCTGCAGGAGCACTCGGTGGTCCTGGTGCGCGGTGGACGCGTCAAGGACCTCCCTGCGGTCAAGTACCACATCGTTCGCGGGACGCTCGACGCCGCCGGCGTGCGCGACCGCAGGCAGAGCCGCAGCAAGTACGGCGCCAAGGCGCCGGGCAAGAGTTAGCCGACCGATGCCCCGCCGTCCCACCATCGCGCGCAAGAGCAAGTACGACGAAGTTCTCGTCGGCTCAGCACTGACGCTTGACCAGTTCACCAACAAGCTGATGCATGGCGGCAAGCGTCAGCTGGCTCGCCGCATCCTGGAGGACGCCCTGGCCCGCTGCGAGAAGACGGCCGGCCGCGCCGGGGTCGAGGTGATGGAGCTGGCCCTGCGCAACGCGATGCCGCTGATCGAGGTCAAGCCCAAGCGCGTCGGCGGCTCCACGTACCAGATCCCCGTCGAGGTCCGCGCCGACCGCCGCGTCAGCTTGGGCATGCGCTGGCTGATCGAGTCGGCCCGCAAGCGCAACGGCCGCAGCATGGGCGAGAAGCTCGCCTCGGAGTTCGTGGATGCCTCCAACGGCATCGGCGCCGCCGTCAAGCGTCGCGAGGATACCCACCGCATGGCTGAGGCGAACAAGGCCTTCAGCCACTTCAAGTGGTAGGCGCCACGGTGACCGAGACCTACCCCCTGGAGCGGACCCTAAACATCGGGATCATCGCGCATATCGACGCCGGCAAGACGACCGTCTCCGAGCGGATCCTGTTCTACACCAAGAAGATCTACAAGATCGGCGAGGTCCACGAGGGTGCGGCCACCATGGACTGGATGGAGCAGGAGCAAGAGCGGGGGATCACCATCACGGCAGCCGCCACCACCTGCTTCTGGCACGACCACCGCATCAATCTGATAGACACGCCCGGCCACGTGGATTTCACGGTCGAGGTCGAGCGCAGCCTGCGCGTGCTCGACGGAGCGGTCGTCGTGTTCGATGGCGTGGCCGGCGTCGAGCCGCAATCAGAGACCGTCTGGCGCCAGGCCGACCGCTACCGCGTGCCGCGTTTCTGCTTCGTGAACAAGCTCGACCGGACCGGCGCCGACTTCTGGCGGGTGGTTGACATGATCCGCGATCGCCTTGGCGCCACCGCCGTGCCGGTGCAGCTGCCGATCGGCAACGAGGGCAGCTTCAAGGGTGTCATCGACCTGGTCGAAATGCAGGCGATCACCTACACCAACGACGTCGAGGACCACGGCGAGATCGGGGAGATCCCGGCCGAGCTGGCCGCTGACGCGGCCGCCGCGCATCAGAAGCTCGTCGAGGCGATGGCCGACCTCGACGACGACATCGCCCACCGCTACCTTGAGGGCGAGAAGATCGACGCCGCGTCGCTGCGCCGCGCGCTGCGCGCGGGCACGCTCGGCTACCGCATCGTGCCGGTGCTGTGCGGATCAGCGCTCAAGAACAAGGGCATCCAGCCGATGCTCGACGCGGTCATCGCCTACCTGCCCTCGCCGCTCGACGTGGCGGCGGTGATCGGCACCAACCCGCGCACCCACCAGGCGGTGACCCGCCACACCGACACCGGCGAGCCGTTCACCGCCCTCGCCTTCAAGATCGCCGCCGACCCGTACGTCGGCCGGCTCGCCTTCTTCCGGGTCTACTCCGGGACGCTGAAGACCGGCTCGTACGTCT
>JAYUGK010000049.1:0-7177 GCA_043738415.1 Chloroflexota bacterium
TCAAGCGCCGCCACCAACTCGTCGTGGTAGGCGACCCCCTCGAACTTTGCGCTGATCGTTCCGTCGCTGCCGACGATGAAGACGTAGGGCTCGCTCGGCAGGCCCCATTCGGTGACCGCGGCTACCACCTTCGGGCGTCCGTCGGGGCCCAGCGTCGGCTGGAGCGGCGTGTTTCCGACGTGCAGTCCGGCTGCCGGATGCAGCTCGTATGGCTCAACGTGGATGAAACTCACCCGCTCGGCATAGGCCGATGAGATCTCCTTGACCATCTCCAGGGCCGGCCCACAGGTCGCACTGGTGCAAAGCAGCGGGCTCGCGAAGACGACGACAAACGGCTTGCCGGCAGCGATCGCCTGGCGGATGGAGAGCGTATAGAAGGTCGGATCGGGGTTGGCATCGGTCGAGATCAGCGAGATGCCAGGCCGATCCGACGCGGTCAGCGTGTCCGACGGCGGAGCGGCCGTACCGAGGCCAGGCGTGTGGCCAGTCGGCGTCACCGAGAAAACGAGCCTGGATCGCACTTCCGGCCCGCCGGACTTGTGCCCCACGACCTCCATCCCCCAGTCGCCCGCGTGGCTGAAGCCGGCGCTCGCCACGTAGATGCCCCTGGTCTCGGCCACCAGCCATCGGAAGGTGCCCTGGACCACGGCGACGGGCGCATCTGGATTCGCGGCAAGGTCGAAGAAGCGCAGGTCGACCGGCAGGTCCGGTGCAGCGATCAGGGCCTGGGTACTGTCCGCGACCGTCACCAGCAGGCGATTGGGGCCGACCACCGTCTCCGACGAGATGAGGAAGGGGACGAAGTCCGGGTCGCCGAGGATCGCGCCGGTCACCGGCCAGCCCGGGTAGCCCCCGGCAGCACTGGCCGAGGCGACGAGGCTCGGGGTCGGTGCAGCGGACCCGCAGGCGCTGGCTCCAACCGCGAGTGCAACGACTGCGACCAGTGACAGCCAGGAGACCCGACGCCTCGGGCGACGGACGGTGCCGCTGATCATCGAGCCGATTCTATCGGTTTGGAGCGGCGATCCAACCGCCGGGCGCGCCGCTCTTCGGCCTGCAACCACGCTTGGAAAATCAGGACGATGGCGGCGATCAGGACCGTATCTCCGACGCCCCACATCAGTGCCCCGGCGAGCTGCTGATCGGCCAGCGGCGTCGGACCCCAGGGGCGTGCCGCTGCGAGGTAGTGCGCATAGAGCACCTGCGGAGCGAAGTAGATTGCGAGCCCCGCGACCGCATGCACCGGCATCTGAAGGCCCAGATATATGAGACGCCCGGGGTAGCTGAACCGGCGTGGGGCCGGATCGGCGCCCACCACGGGCCACCAGAAGAGCATGCCGGCGCCGAGGTAGAGGAGATGCTCGCCCGTGTGAACCAGTGGGTCCTCCAGTGCGGCATTGAAGAGCGGACTGAAGTGGCTGCCCGCCAGCAGAACGGTAAGGGCGACCCAACCGACCACCGGCGCGGCAATCACCCGACTGGCGCGGGAGTGGAGAAGCGGGAGGAAGAACCCTCGCCGAGCTGCCGGGCTCGCCAGTCGAAGCGCCAGGGTCACCGGAGCGCCGAGAGCCAGCAGCGGTGGGACCACCATCGCCAGCAGCATGTGCTGCACCATGTGGACGGTCAGGAGGCTCGTGGAGTAGACGTCGACCGCCGAGTCGAGCGCAACGGCGAGGACAGCCATGCCTGTCAGCCATGCCGCGACCCGCCGTCGCGGCACATGGGATCCAGGATGCCGTCGGTTGACGAGTAGGACGGCGGCCAGGTAGCCGATCGCCCCCACCATCACCCCGAGCCACGTGAGCGGGTCGTCCGACCACGATGTCAGCAGGGATGCCAGCGTCAGTGGGACGGCAGCGGCTCCGTGGGCAAGTACCGGGTGCGCATCGGCCGCCATGAGACCCGTGAGAGCGCCCGCGGTGATCCCGATCCGAAACGCGGGGCGACGCAGCAAACTCTTGCTCATTGTCGCTCCAACGGTATCCGATGTCGTGAGCGCATCCAAGACCCAGGTCGACGGCGTCTGAGAATCTGCCGATTGGCCCGGGACGACCTCCCGACAGCGTCTTCCAGTTTCGCCGTGCTGCAATACTGGCGCCGATGAAGGCGCGTCCCGAGTGCCGACTGGTCGCGCTCGGTGCCGCGACAATCCTGGCCCTGGCACTGGCCGCATGCAGCGGCCTGGGCACCGCCGCAAGCGACGCGCCAGGCAGCCCAGGCCTGGGGTCCGCCCCCAGCGCTACCGTCGCCCCGAGCTACCCGGGAGGAGCGGCGGGTTGCGCCGTGACGCCGGATGCGCCTGCGAGCGGCACGGTGGAGATGGTGGGCCGGGCGTTCAAGGCGCCTGCGACCGTTCGTGCCGGCCAGTCCGTTGCCTTCGTGAACCGCGACAACACCACCCATACCATCACGGAAGGGACCAACGGGCACGCCGGCAGCGAGACCTGCGTTCGGCAGCGCGTTCGTGCCTTCGAGAGCACGGTCATCACGTTCCTCCTGCCGGGTGACTACCCGATCACCTGCACGATCCACGGCACGATGCAGACCGTTGTGCACGTCCGCCTCTGAGCGGCGTCGACGATCCGGGTCCAGCCGAGCGAGGCACGCGGATCTCCACCTCGCGGCAGGACCCGCAGGCGCGGACCTCCAGTTTGAGGTTGGCCCGGCCGAGCCTCCGCGCCGCTCAATTGACCCCCATCGGCGAAACCGGACCCCGTGGGCCCGGTTTCGTGCTCGTTTGAGTGGTGAGCGGCCAGGGATTCGAACCCTGAACCTAGTGATTAAGAGTCACTTGCTCTGCCGTTGAGCTAGCCGCCCGTCGGCGAATGATGGCGGAGCCCGGCGAGGCGGTCAACTCTGCCAGGCTTTCGGGCCACCGCACGGGCCGAGCTTTGGAGCTCGGTGGTCCTGAACTCACATTAGGCTCACTTGCCCGCCACGCAGTCGAGGCATGGCGACAGCGGCAAACTTCGAGGCGGTTCTTGGCCGATCAGGTCACCGCGCGACCGATCGGCCATCTAGACGGGCGCTGGGCGTTCATTTTGGCCGTAGGAGCCGCCCGGCGGCTGCGGCACCCGGTGCGCTCGTGCGCTCGCGCGGCCGAACGTTCCCGTCAAGACGTCCGACAGGAACTGCGCCTCAGCTGGCCGGTTTACCTGGCCCGCCGAAGGGCTCGGGCGACTTCTGGTAGTGCGCGTCCAGGAAGCCGCGGAGGCTATCGGTGTCCGGCGCGTCGAGGTAGAGGAGCCAATTCCAGGCGGTGACCGCCACTGGGTGGCCGAAGTCGGCTCCGCCCCACGGGGTCAAGATCACCTTGAAGCGCTCCGTGGCGATCTGCTGCTGCACCCAGGTAGTCAAGGTGGCCAGGCCCGCGGCGTCGAGCTTCGATGGCTGGTACCAGACGATGATCCCGCCGTGCTCCATGTTGTGGAGCACCAGCTCCTGGGCCTGGGCCTGAGCGTATACGCCCCAGTTGGTGGGCGTCGGCCAATGCCGCCCCGATGTGGCGGGAACCGATGAGTACGGACTGCCGGCCACCCCCTCGGCGATGTGCCCGCGGCCGTCGTCGGCCTGCCGCTGCCCAACCGCCGAGTTGCCGTTGTTGCCTCCGCCGCCGAACAGCAGGACCACTACCAGCACCACCGCGCCCAGCACCAGCACGCCACCGATCAGCAGCAATCGCCAGTCCAACGCGCCGCGGCCGCCGCCGAGCCGTCGGCTTAGCGCGTCGTCCGAGGCGCGCGACCGCCGCTGGATGCCTGAAGTACGTCGCTTGGCCATGCGACGGGGAGGATAGCGGAGCCAACCCGGGACCGTCGGAACGAGGAGGGCCGGGTTGGGTTGCTAGAATCGACAGGGCCCAGTCCCAGCGGAGGAAGCATGAAACAGCGGGGCGTGTTCGCGCTCGCGCGGCAGCTGATCGCGGACGTCATCGACCTGGCGAAGCTGGAACTTCAGCATGGCCGCCAGGAGATCGGCGTGATGCTGGCTGGTGCCAAGCGCGGGGCAATCCTGATCGGGATCGCGCTGGGGCTGATCTTCATGGCCCTGATCGCGCTGGTCGCGGCGCTGATCCTTGGGCTGGCCGCGCTGACCGGGCTGTCGGACTGGGCGATGGCCCTCATCGTCTTCGTCGCCCTGCTCCTGGTGGCGGCCCTGCTCGGCTACCGCGGCGCGCGACGCATCCGGGTCGGACCCCCGAGCGAGACGATTGCATCGGTCAAGGAGGAGATCGCGTGGGCGAAACGATTGACCAGACGCGGCTAGAGATCGCCGCCCAACGGACCCAGATGGAGGCGACCGTCGACGAGGTGCGCCGGGCGCTTGACCTCCGGCAGCGAGTGCGCCAGAACCCCGGGCTGGTCATCGGATTGGGAGTGGCGGCGATCTTCCTGCTGGTCGGCGGGCCAAAGCGCCTGGCGCGCGGGGCACGACGCCGCATGGCACCCGACGCAGGGCAGAAGGCCTTCGCTGCCCTGCCCGACACCCTGCAGGCCTGGGTTGACACGCTGGCCGAAGCAGCCGGTCCCCGCGCCGACCACGTGCGCGGGCCATTGGCCGAGGAGCTGGCTGACTGGCGCCGACACCCGATCAAGGATCGCAAGGCGCGCGAGGCGCTGGCGCGGCAGATGGTTGATGGCTCGCCGGGCCCGTCACGCGCGGTCTGGAAGGCGGCCGAGGCGGCGCTGACCCTGCTCTCCGCGGCGATGGCCCGACGCGCCATCGAGCGCTTCCTGACCAGCGAGACCCCAAAGCCCCGCGAGGCGGCCGATGCCGCCAAGCCGGGAACGGGCTCGAAGGAGGCCGGGGCGGCGTACTCCGGATTCTCCGGCCTGGGGCGAGAGGACGCGGCGCGGCGCTGACCGAGGCGCTCACGGCGGTCGGTTGCTAGACTCCGCGGGAGGCATCCGCCGACCCACACCGACGAGGGCGAGTGGCGGAACGGCAGACGCGCCGGCTTTAGGAGCCGGTGTCGCAAGACGTGCGAGTTCGAATCTCGCCTCGCCCACCATCTCGAGCACAGGAGCAGCCTTGGTCACCGTAGCAACTCGTGCCGAACCCGGCTCACGGGTCGTCCTGGAGATCGAGGTGCCGCCCGCCGAGGTGGACCGCCACTTCGCCACCGCCTACCGCCATGTGGCGGAGCGCACCAAGGTCCCCGGGTTCCGCCCCGGCAAGGCGCCTCGACACGTCATCGACCGCTTCGTGGGGCGCGCCTCGGTGATCGCCGAGGTGATCGACCACCTGATCAACGACAGCTACGACGCGGCGCTCGACCAGACCACCGTCGTGCCGCTCGACCAGCCGCAGGTCGATATCGACTCGGCGACGGTCGTCGAAGGCGCAACGGTCCATTTCACCGCCACCGTCGCGATCCGTCCCGAGGTGGCGCTGGGCGCCTACACCGCCTACCCGTTCAGCCTGGATCCGGTCGAGGTGACCGCCGTGCAGGTCGAGGCCGTGATCTCCGACCTGCAGCAGCAGCAGGCGACCCTGCGCCCGGTGGACGATCGTGGCGCAGCCAGCGGCGACGTGGCGGCGGTCAAATTCATCGGCTCCATCAATGGGGAGCCATTTGAGGGTGGATCGGCCGATCGCCTGCCGTTGGTGATCGGTGAGGACCGCATGATCCCGGGCTGGGAAGACAACCTGGTCGGGATGCGGATCGCCGAGACGAAGGGCTTCGAGATCGCCTTCCCCGATGACTACCGGGTCGAGGAGCTGCGCGGCAAGCGCGCCCACTTCGAGGTGACGCTGCTCGACATGCGTGAACGCCTGTTGCCCGAGGTCGACGACGAGTTTGCCCGCAGCGTCGGTGAGGTGGACAGCGTGGACGCGCTGCGGGTCGAGATTCGGGAGGCGCTGACCCGCCGCGGGGAGGAGGAGGCGCGCCACCATTTCGCGGATCGCATCGTCGACTTCGCCACCTCCAATGCCACGGTCGAGCTGCCGGAGGTGATGATCGCCAACGAGATCGAGATCATGCGCGACGAGCTCCGCAGCCGGCTGGCCCAGCAGCGTCTCGGCATGGAGCAGTACCTGGAGATGGCGCGCCAATCGCCCGAAGAACTGGCCACCGAGCTGCGCGAGCCGGCTTCGCGGCGGGTCAAGTCGCTGCTCGTCCTCTCGGCGATCGCGGAGCAGGAGGGGATTGACGCCAGCGACGCGGAGATCGAGACCGAGATCGCCGATCAGCTGGCCCGCCACGGCGACGAGCCGCGGCTTGCCGAGTACCTGCGCTCCCGGCGCGGCCGCTCGTACCTGCGCATGACGCTGCGCAACCGTACACTGGTCGACAGCCTGATCGATCGGGCAACCTCATCAGCCACCACCGAGTCGGAGTAGACGCATGCTGGTCCCGATGGTCATCGAGTCGAGTGCCCGCGGAGAGCGTGCCTTCGACATCTACTCGCGCCTCCTCAAGGAGCGGATCATCTTCCTCGGCGACGCGATCGAGGATCACATCGCCAACCTGGTCATTGCCCAGCTCCTTTTCCTGGAGAGCGAGGACCCGGCCAAGGACATCTCGCTGTACATCAACTCGCCCGGCGGCGTGGTGACCAGCGGCCTGGCGATCTACGACACTATGCAGTACCTCAAGGCACCGGTGAGCACAATCTGCATCGGCCAGGCGGCCAGCATGGCATCGGTCCTGCTGGCGGCGGGGGCCCCGGGCAAGCGGTTCGCACTTCCGAACAGCCGGATCATGATCCACCAGGGGTCGGCCGGCTTCCGCGGCAACACGCCCGACGTCGAGATCCAGGTGCGCGAGGTGATGCACCTCACCGAGCTGCTGACCCGCATCCTGGCCCGTCACACGGGCCAGACGGCCGAGAAGATCAAGAAGGATTCCGACCGCGATTACTACCTGGGCGCCGAGGAGGCCAAGGCCTACGGGCTGATCGACGAGGTCTTCGTCGGCAGCGGCGAGTCGCTGATCAGCATGACCCAGGCGGCGGGCGGCAGAGTCCCATCGGCCAAGGAAGCCGCGGCGGCCGACGCCAACGGCGAGGCCAAGCCCAAGAAGTAGGGTCCGGGCCACGGGAGCATCCGGACTAGCCGCGCTGGACTATCGGTTCATGCCGGCTCGCGGATTTACCGTGCTATCCTGCCGAGGCGGACCCATTCCGGCACGAGGTGGCGACTGAACCGATGACCAGCAAGACCAAGGTCCCGT
>JAYUGK010000050.1:0-2429 GCA_043738415.1 Chloroflexota bacterium
AGCCGGTCTTTGCCGGCAGCCACACGCTCAACGGCAACGGGGAGATGACCGGACTCGAATGGGTGCGTGAGTCCGGGATGCTGACCACGCCGATCGGCCTCACCAACACCCATAGCGTGGGGGTGGTGCGCGATGCACTGGTGGCCGCAGGCCTTGCCGGGCGGGGAGAGGTCGGCATCTGGTCGCTGCCGGTGGTCGCCGAGACCTGGGACGGCTACCTGAACGACGTGAACGGCCAGCACGTGCACGCGGAGCATCTCTTCGCGGCGCTCGCGGCCGCCGCAGGTGGTCCGGTGGCTGAGGGCAACGTGGGTGGCGGGACCGGGATGAAGGCGTTCGGCTTCAAGGCCGGGATCGGCACGGCGTCGCGCCAGGTAGGAGAGGACCACGGCGGCTATATGGTCGGCGTCCTGGTGCAGGCCAACCACGGTCGGCGCTCGCGGCTGCTTGTTGATGGCGTGCCGGTCGGCCGCGAGATTCCGCACGCGCAGATCCCCGCTGCGGGAGTTCCGGCTCCGGTGGCAGGATCGATCATCGCCGTGATCGCGACGGACGCGCCGCTGCTCCCCCAGCAATGCCGGCGGTTGGCACAGCGCGCGGAGCTGGGTGTGGCCCGCGGCGGGGGTGGCGGCGAGAACAGCAGCGGCGACATCTTCCTCGCCTTCGCGACCGGAAATCGTGGTCTTCAGCCGGAGGATGACGCCGCGGCGCCCCTCACCTATGGCCTCAGCATGCTCAACGACGACCACATCAGCGAACTGTTCTGGGCAACCATCGAGGCCACCGAGGAGGCGATCCTGAACTCCCTGCTCGTGGCCGAAACGATGGTCGGCCGGGACGGGATCACCTTCCACGCCCTGCCACACGACCGGCTGCTCGAGGTGATGCGCCGATACGGACGGCTCGCCTAGAGGCGCATCGCCTCGCGGATGGCATCGGCTGTGGGCGCCACCGGGTTCAGCGTCCCCTCTTCACCCGTGACGATGTCGGGGTCCTTGAGCCCGTGGCCGGTCAGGATGCAGACGACCGTCTCGGACCTGGCGAGCCGACCGTCGCCGGCCAGGCGCGCCACGCCGGCCACCCCGGCAGCCGAGGCGGGCTCGCAGAAGATCCCTTCGCTGCGTGCGATGCGTCGCTGCATTGCCAGGATCTCTTCGTCGCTGACCGCCTCGATCACCCCGCCCGACTCATCGCGCGCCGCCACGGCGCCCGCCCACGAGGCCGGGTTGCCGATGCGGATGGCCGTCGCCACTGTCTCGGGCGATTCCACCGGCGCCCCGAGGACGATCGGCGCGGCGCCCTCGGCCTGGAAGCCGAGCATGCGCGGCCGCTGCCCAGTTGTCCGCCCGGCGGTCGCATAGCGGATGAAGCCGGCCCAATAGGCGGTGATGTTCCCGGCGTTTCCCACCGGCAGCGCGACCGCGGCCGGGGCGCGACCCATGGCGTCAACGATCTCGAAGGCGCCGGTCTGCTGCCCCTCGATGCGATCCGGGTTGACTGAATTCACCACCACCGCGTCCCCCTCCTCACCGAGCTTGCGCACGGCGGTCAGAGCCTCGTCGAAGTTGCCGTCGACGGTGACGAGCCGCGCGCCCGCGGCCAGGGCCTGGGCCAGCTTGCCGCGGGCCACCTTCCCGGCAGGCAGGACCACGAAGCACGGAATGCCGGCCGCCGCAGCGTACGCAGCAGCAGACGCCGATGTGTTGCCGGTCGAGGCGCAGACCACCGCCCGAGCGCCGGCCGACACGGCGCGGTTGACGGCCAGCACCATGCCACGGTCCTTGAAGGAGCCGGTCGGGTTGGTGCCCTCGAACTTCAGGTAGAGGACGTCCAGGCCCAGCTCGGTGCCCAACCGTCGGGCACGAACCAGCGGGGTGCCACCCTCGCCCAGGGAGATGGGGAAGACCTCCCCCGGCCGGGCCAGCAGGTCGCGGTAGCGCTCCAGGAGCGGGATCGGCTGAGACATCGGCTTCGAGTATAGGAATCCTTGCGGCGTGGTCGTGGACCGCCGCGCCCGCCCGGAGCCGCCCTAGCTGGTGAGCGCCTCGCGCACGATCCGTTCCTGCTCGACCTGGTGAGCTGCGGGATAGCCCTCGGCCGGCCGTGAGCGCTCTGGACGGCTGATATCTCCGAGCGGGATGCGGAATGGAACCAGGTGGCGGATCTTGGGCAGCACGAACTTGCGGGCGCCCATATTCCGTGGCTCCTCCTGCACCCAGGCGACCTTCTGGACGTTCGGGTAGCGCGCCAGGATGCCGCCGAGCTCGTCGGAGGGGAACGGGTAAAGCCGCTCGCAGCGCACGATGGCCAGGTCCTCCTGCTGCTCGCGCAGCGGCGAGGTAATGAGGTCGTAGTAGATCTTGCCGCTGCACAGCACCACGCGGCGGACGCCATCGGCGCGCGCCTCATCGCGCGTGACGGGGTCATCC
>JAYUGK010000051.1:0-2425 GCA_043738415.1 Chloroflexota bacterium
ACGGCGTCTCCTTCGCTGCCGGGCGGGGCCTGGCTGCGGACACGGGTCGGGGAGGGTCGCAAGCACGAGGTCCGGCGCCTGTTTGCCGCGGTGGGGCGACGCGTCGAGCGACTGGTGCGCACCCGGCTCGGACCGCTGACCCTCGACGGGCTCGCCGAAGGAGCGGCCCGCGTCCTGCGATCCGAGGAGGTGGAGGCGTTGGCCGGAAGGCGGCCGCGGGTCACCAGGCCTGCTGCCCGGCGCGCGCCGTTGACGGTGGCCATCGATGGACCGTCGGGCTCGGGCAAGAGCACGATCGGCCACGCACTCGCGCAGCGCATCGGCGCGACCTTCGTGGACACCGGCCTGACGTATCGGGCGCTCACCCTGGCCGCGCTGGAGCGTGGCCTGGATCCGGATGACGAAGCCGCTCTGGCCCGCCTGGCGCGCGCCGTGCGGATCGAGGTCCGTAGACCGCGCCGCGACCAGGCTGGGCGCCGCGAAACGGTGCTGCTCGACCGCCTCGATGTGACCGACCAGGCCCGTACGCCGCGCATCGACCGGGCGGTCTCGCGCGTCAGCCGGCATGCCGCGGTCCGTGCCGCCATGCTCACCGTGCAGCGTGCGGCGGCGCGACGGCGCGACACGGTGATGGTCGGCCGCGACATCGGCACGGTGGTGCTCCCCGATGCGACGCTGAAGGTGTTCCTCACCGCATCGGCTGCCGTGCGCGCCGGGCGGCGTGCGGCCGAGATGGGACGCCCGAAGCGTGGCAACCGCTACCTGTCGGAGATCCTCGAACGCGACGCGGCGGACACCGAGCGTCCGGTCGCCCCGTTGCGCAAGGCGAGCGGCGCCCTGGTCCTCGACACCAGCGAGTTGGACGTCGCGGCCTGCGTGGACGCCATCGTCGCCGCGCTGCCCGGCCAGCCATGAGCACCTGGTTCTTTCACCCCGGAGCGATCATCACCAACTGGCTCAAATGGCTGCTGGGGGGCGGCGGGGTGGAAGGGCTCGAGCACGTGCCAAGTAGCGGGCCGTACATCCTGGTCGGCAATCACTGCTCGAATCTCGACCCGCCCTTCGCCGGGGCGGCGGTCGGGCATTCCACCGGGCGAGTGATTTACTTCATGGCAAAGCAGGAGATTCGACATTGGCCGCTGATCGGCTGGCTGGCCCGCTCGTCGGGCGTCTTCTTCGTGCGGCGCGGCGATGGCGATCGGGCTGCCCAGCGGATTGCGCTCTCCCACCTGGCCGCGGGGGAACCGATCGGCATCTTTCCCGAGGGGACTCGCTCGCGCGACGGGAAGCTGGGCGAGGCCAAGTCCGGGGTGGCCCTGCTGGCCATGCGCAGCGGTGTGCCGCTGCTCCCGATTGGCATCAGCGGTAGTGGACATATCTTCCCCGGGCGCAGTCGATGGCCGCATCGGACACGGGTGAATATCCGGATCGGTGAGCCGTTTTCGCTGTCAGCGCAGCCGGAGGGACGGCTCGACCGCATCGAGCTCGAACGCGGCACCGAGCGGATCATGTGGGAGATCGCCGCCCTGCTGCCGGAGAGCCAACGGGGCCGATACCGGTCCGGCCCGATAGAATCGGACCGATGACCACCGCCACCCGGGTCCGTCCCGAAGTCCGCATCGCTGAGCGCGCCGGCTTCTGCTACGGCGTACGCCTGGCGATCGACAAGGCCAAGCACGCCCGCGACGAGGGCAAGGAGGTCACCACCCTCGGCCAGCTGGTGCACAACCCGGGGATCAAGGCCGACCTCTCCGACCGCGGGATCAAGACCGCGGACCTGGCCGACCAGGTCGAGGGCGGCACCCTCGTGATCCGCGCGCATGGCGTGCCGGCCACCGACCTGCAGAAGGTGCGCGGCAAGCCAGAATTGGAGGTCATCGACGCCACCTGCACCTGGGTGCTCCAGTCGCAGAAGGCCGCCAGGGAGCTGGCCGATGCCGGCTACACGGTCTGCATCATCGGTCATGAGAACCATCCCGAAGTGGTCGGCGTGCGCTCGTACGCAGGCGAGAAGCACGTCGTCGTGGATGACCTTGACCGCAGCACGTGGGAACGCGTGCCGTACACCAAGAAGATCGGCTTGCTGAGCCAGTCCACCATCCTGCCGTTCAAGTTGGAGGAGTTTGCGGCCTTCTGCCTGCGGCGCTGCCACGACCTGCGCGTGGTCAACACCGTCTGTCCGGTGACCCTCACCCGCCAGTCGGACTCCGTGGCCCTGGCGAGCGAGGTCGACGCCATGATCGTGGTCGGCGGCAAGAACAGCTCCAACACCAAGGAGCTGGCGGTGAAATGCGCCTCGGTCTGCGAGCACACGATCCACGTCGCGGACGCCGATGAGCTGGAGGCCGACTACACCACCTGGCTGGGCGACAAGCCCCGGATCGGGATCACCGGCGGCACCTCGACCCCCGAGATCGATCTCGAG
>JAYUGK010000052.1:0-2415 GCA_043738415.1 Chloroflexota bacterium
GTCACCGCGAAGGATTCGGGGGTGACGCGCAGCGGCGCAGCTGTCGAGACCCGGTAGCGCACGTCGACCACGCCGAGCTGCTGCGATAGCAGGTAGGTGCCGTCGGGTTGATTGACCGAGGTCAGCGGGATGCGCGGAAAGGTCTGCTCGCTGAACGAGCCGGAGAAGACGAGCCCGGTGTACAGGATGGTGGCCAGCGCCACGGCGCCGAGTTTCAGGTGCCAGTTGCGCAGGATCCAGCGCATGGCTAGGAAGGCCGATCGGCGCGTGCTGCCGCGACCGGCTCGGGAACCTCGACGGTGGGCGGTCGCGGCTCGCGCGGCGGCTCGACGACCCGCTCCTCGGGGTCGATCGGCAGCACCGAATCGGTGTCGGGGTGCATCCCCCAGCGTCCCTCGAGGGTGCGACGCAGGAGCGGCGCCGTCTTGCGGGGAGCCTGCGGCCGGATCAGGCTGAAGATCCGGCGGCGCAGCTGCTCCTCGGTGAGATTTCTCTCGATCCGTCCGCGCATCACCAGCGAGATCGATCCGGTCTCCTCGCTGACCACCACGATGATCGCGTCCGACTGCTCGCTGATGCCGATGGCGGCGCGGTGCCGGGTGCCGTAGCGCTCGGAGTCGAGCACGTTCTGCGAGAGGGGCAGGAGCACGCCCGCGGCGAGGATCTTCTGGCCGCTGACGATCACCGCCCCATCGTGGAGGGCAGTGCCGTGATAGAAGATGGTGGCCAGCAGCTCCGCCCGCAGATCCGCGTGCAACGGGACCCCCGACTCCGCGAGGTCGGCCAGGCCGGTCTCGCGCTCGAGCACGATCAGCGCCCCGTGTTTCGAGCCGGCCAGCAGCCGCGCCGCTCGACTGATCTCGCGAGCGACGCGCTCCGCCGAGCTCACATCGCTGCTGACGAAGAAGCGGTTGAACGAGCCAAAGCGGCCGATCTGCTCGAGGGCGCGTCGCAGCTCCGGCTGGAAGACGACCACGATGGCGAACAGGCCTACTACGGCTCCAGTCTGGAGAAGGCTGGAGAGCAGTCGCAGATCGGCCAATTGGGCGCCGAGGTAGGCCAGGTACAGGATCGACAGGCCGAGCACGATGCGCACCGCCCGGGTGCCACGGATCAGGATAAAGATCCAGTAAATGACGAAGGCCACCAGGCCAATATCGATCAGGGACGTCCAGCTGCCGTGCAGGTAGGTCTCGAGGAAGGTGCGGATGGATTCAACCACGGGGAGCGATGATACCAAAGGGCCCCGGCGAGCTCGCCGGGGCCATCGGCCGTGACTGGATCAGCGCTTGGTGTACTGCGGCGCCTTGCGCGCACGCTTGAGGCCGTACTTCTTGCGCTCCTTGGCACGAGGATCACGGGTCAGCAGGCCCGCCTCCCGGAGTGCGCGCCGAGCGTCGGGATGGGCGCTCAGCAGGGCGCGGGCGATCCCGTGGCGGATGGCGCCTGCCTGCCCGGAGAAGCCGCCGCCGGCGACCAGCACGCTGGCCGAGTAGCGACCCTCGGTCTCGGTCACCCGGAACGGGAGGCGCAGCGCCGCCAGTGGAGTCGCCCCACCGAAGTACTCGGCAACATCCTTGCCATTGACCACGATGGCGCCGTCGCCGGGCATCAGGCGCACCCGCGCCACGGCCTCCTTGCGTCGCCCCGTGCCGTAGACGTAGTTCGTGCTCACCTGTTCCGTGTCCTCCTACAGCTCAGCAGCGGTCGGCTGCTGCGCCTGGTGCGGATGATCCGCCCCAGGGTAGACCTTCAATTTCTTGACCATCGCCCGACCGAGCCGGTTCTGGGGAAGCATCCCTTTCACGGCCCGCTCGATCACCATCTCCGGCTTCCGCGCCATGAGCGCCTGGAGGCTCTCCTCCTTCAGTCCACCGGGGTAGTTCGAGTGTCGGTAGTACCGCTTCTGCGCCAGCTTGTCGCCGGTCACCTTGACCTTGGCGGCATTGATGACCACCACGTGATCGCCGGTGTCGAGGTGCGGCGAGTAGATCGGCTTGTGCTTTCCCTCGAGCAGCGTGGCGATGCGCGTGGCCAGCCGCCCCAAGATCTGGTCGGACGCGTCGACCACCCACCAGGTCCGCTCGATCTCCTCCGCCTTGACTGCGTAGGTCTTCACGTTCTCCGCTCTCTTGCTTCCAGACGCCGATTCGTATTCAGATAGACCACTCGCTCGAGGGTCAGCCCTCGCGCGGGAGCAGCGCGCCCATGCAGCGCCCGCTCCCCCGCCGACAGCAGACCGGCAATCTCCGCGGGGGCCAACCGTCCCCGGCCGACCTCCAGCAGGACGGCTACCAGGCTCCGCACCATCCGTCTCAGGAAGGCGTTGGCCGTGACCCGGATCTCCACGCTGGTTCCGCGCCTCGTCACCGATACCTCCATCAGGCGGCGCACGGTCCGACCCCGTGGATCGGT
>JAYUGK010000053.1:0-2401 GCA_043738415.1 Chloroflexota bacterium
CTGGTGATGGGTGGCTACGAGCGCAGCCCGGCAACCTGGTCGCTCGACGGCATCCCGCCCGACTTCAATGGAAAGCTGCTCCCCCCGGACTGGCCGCGCACCTCGGGCCGGAAGTAGACCAGGTTGTCGGGGTCGCGCAGCTGCGGCAGGTCCGGCGTCACGCCCTCGATCGGCTCGGTGACCAGGTACTGGTGCGCAAAGGGGATGATCGGCACGGTCACCCCCGCCATTCGCCCGATCTCCGGCGCGAACATGCCACCTGCGTTGATCACCACTTCGGCGCGGATCTCGCCGCGGTTCGTGATCACGCCGGTCACGCGACCACGCTCAACCGAGATGCCCGTCACCCGCGTCCGCGGCAGGATCGTCGCTCCTCGGCTGCGAGCTCCCGCCACCAGCGCCTGCGTGAGGCCGCTCGGGTCGAGGTAGCCATCGGTCGGCAGCCAGGCCGCGCCCAGCACGCCATCGGTCACCATCAGCGGGAAGAGACGCTGCGCTTCGGTGGCACTCACCAGCTCCATCGGCAGGCCAAAGGTCTTGGCCCAGCCTGCCTGTCGGCGCAGCTCCTCCATGCGGGCCGCAGATGCGGCGAGGCGCAGCGACCCGACCTCCCGCCAGCCGGGGTCGACGCCGGTCTCGGCGGCCAGGCCGCGGTAGGTGGCGACGCTGTCAACCATCATCCTGGTCAGGGTCGGGCTCGAGCGCAGTTGTCCCACCAGGCCGGCGGAGTGGAAGGTCGAGCCGGAAGTCAGCTCGGACCGATCGAGCAGGACGACCTCGGTCCAGCCCAGCAGCGTCAGGTGGTAGGCGATCGCCGCGCCTCCGACGCCGCCGCCGATGACCACCGCCCGCGCCTGTTCGGGGATGGCCCCCGTGCGGTCAGCCACGTGCCGCCTCGCGGAGGTGCTGCTCGAAGTCGGGGCCGGACGCGTTGTGGAGCAGTCGTTCGAAGTGCTCATCGGCGTAGGCCACGAAGTCCACTTCGAGGGTGCTGATGCCCTGCTGCAGGACGCCCCACATCGCCTCGCGGAAGTCCGAGACGATGCGCATCAGAGCGAGCCGCGCCAGGCGCGGGGGGCGGACCTCGCCCTCGTAGGCCTGGAGCAGGATCGCGTCTTCTTCGGGCGTCAGGTCGTGGTTGACGCTGAAGTTGCCGAGGTCGAAGAACGGGTCGCCCATGCCGGCGTACTCCCAGTCCACGATCCGGATCCGCTCGCCGTCGTCGATGAAGTTGGCATTCAGCAGGTCGTTGTGGCAGGGGAGCAGCTCGATCGGAGCGTCGAGCAGCACGCGCTCGATCTGGCGACCCACCTTGTGGGCGCGCTCCCAGGCGGTCGGCCGCGGCACGCCGCGCGAGGTGGCCAGCGCCAGGTAGGCCTCCACGATCCGCAACGGCACGAACAGGCCGGGAATGGCCGGCCCGCCGTGGATGCGCCGGATCGAGTCGCCCACGCGGCGCAGGGTGGCTGGCTCGTGCACCTGCTCGAGGCTGACCGGCTCGCCGACGATGAAGCGGGTGACCAGGTACCCCTCGGGTCGGATAAAGGCGGTCACTTCTGGGCCGATCCCCACGCCGGCCGCGGCCACTGTGGCCGCATGCTCGACCTCGCGGCTGATGCCGAGCAGGTACGTGTCGTTCCCTGCCAGGCGGATGACGAACCGATCTTCCTCACCGGCCAGCGAGATGAGAAAGTTGCGATTCGTGATTCCGCCGGAGAGCGTGGTCAGCGTCAGCTGGCGACCGGCCGTCTCCGGGACGCGCTGCAGCGCCGCAACCAACTGGTCGCGCAGCTCACCGTGCAGCTCCTCTGCGGGGTCGTCCACCTCGTCACCTCCTGTGGTGCCGGACACGATAAGCGAGCGGCCCGGCGCCGGGGCGCCGAGCCGCTCGCAGTCTGCGACAGGTTGCCGATGAAGGCCTACGCGATCATCGCCTCGCCGGTTGCCAGATCGGCCTCGACCCGATCCTCACGTCCCCGCTGAACGAGCAGGTAGTAGATCGCTCCAGTCAACACCACGAGCCCGACCAGGGTCTCGAAGACCGGCCATGCCGGCAGGCCCGACAGCAGGTTGGCCGTGCCGTCGGCTTTCTTGCCGAACGCCAGGAAGGTGTTGATGAACGGGTTCGACCAGGTGTTGCGGAGGTCGCTCCCGAAGGCCCCGAAGATGGAGCTGGTCCAGACGCCGATGTTGATGACCATTAGCCCGCCCCAGATCAGCGCGAAGACGTTGATGATCGTCCCCCAGCCACGCAGGCTGAACCAGGCGTCCTTGTGCGGCCAGCCCTTGGTGCGGGCCGTGAAGACGCCCAGGTTGCACAGGAAGTAGCTGATGTAGATCATCCCGGTGGCGGCGATGGCCAGAGCGATGACGGCGGTCGCACCCATCACCACTAGCGGCA
>JAYUGK010000054.1:0-2395 GCA_043738415.1 Chloroflexota bacterium
GGGCCCTGGCCGAGGAGCTGACCCTGCGCGGCATGGAGGTGCAAAGGATCGATGTGGCCGGGGCGGACTGGACCGATGTGGTCGTCGGTCGACTTCTGAGCGTCGAACGCCACCCCAACGCCGACAAACTCTGGCTGACGCGCGTCGAGGTGGGGGATGGAGAGCAACTCCAGGTGGTCTGCGGCGCGGACAATATCGTTCCGGGACAGCTGGTGCCGGTGGCGCGGGTGGGTGCCACCTTGGCCGGCGGGCGCCTGATCGAGCGAAGCAAGATCCGCGGCGTTGCCTCGCAGGGGATGCTCTGCTCGGCGATCGAGCTGGGCATCGGCGCCGACGCCGAGGGAATCCACATCCTCGGAACCGCCGATGAGTTCCCGCTCGGCGCCGACCTGCGACCGATCCTGGGCGAAGTGGTGCTTGATGTGGACGTCAAGCCCAATCGCGGCGACGCCCTCTCGATGGTCGGACTGGCGCGCGAGATTGCGGCGTTCACCGGCGCACCGCTGCGCCTGCCCACCGTATCGCCTGTGACTGAGCCGACGGCGGACGGAGCGCCGCATATCGGCCTGCAGATCGAGGATGCCGAGGCATGCCCGCGTTTCACGGCCCGCTTGTTCGAAGGGATCAGCAATGGTCCTTCCCCGGCCTGGATGCAGGGGCGCCTGCTGGCTGCCGGCATGCGTCCGATCAGTGCGGTGGTGGACGTGACGAACTACGTGATGCACGAGCTCGGCCAGCCGATGCACGCCTATGACGCCGATGGCATGCCTGGCGGGCGAATCGTCGTCCGCCGCGCACGCGACGGTGAGCGGCTGACCACCATCGATCACCAGGACCGCCTGCTGGACGCCCGCATGCTGGTGATCGCCGATGAGGGCCGGCCGATTGGCCTGGCCGGGATCATGGGTGGCGAGGATACGGAGGTCACCGCGGTGACGACGCGGGTCATTCTCGAATCGGCCATCTTCCACGGGCCAACGATTCGTAACACGGCCCGCCGACTCGGCCTTCGTTCAGAGGCCAGCATGCGCCACGAGAAGGGGATTGCCCACGATCTGCCCAGCGCGGCGGGTGATCGCGCGGCAGCCCTGATCGTTGAGATCACCGGAGCGCGCATCGCATCGTCTCTCGCAGACAGCCATCCCGAGATGGCGGCTCCGATCCAGATCGACGTGGCGCTCGATCGTGCAGAGCGGCTGCTGGGGATCGAACTGGACGCCGAGATGGTCGAGCGCCTCCTGCAACCACTCGGATTCGATGTCGCGCCGATCCCCGGCGGAGCCGTACGAGTGGCGGTGCCGACGCATCGGCTGGATGTGGTGGCTCCCGAGGACGTCGCCGAGGAGATCGCACGCAGCTACGGATATGGCCGGATTGTCGGACGCCTCCCGCGGCCGACCCTTCCGCCATTCCGGCCCGACCCCGGGCAGGGGCGCCACAGGGTGCGTCGCATCCTGGCCGGTCTTGGTGTTGATGAAGTGGTGACCCATGCCCTGGTTGGACCCGCCGATCTTGCCCGCGGCGGCCTGGACCCAGGCGGGCCGTCGCTGGTGCGCGTGGCGAATCCGCTGGCCGACCAGCACAGTGTCCTGCGGCCGACTATGTATCCATCGCTGCTCGCCGCGCTCGCGGAGAACGTGCGGCAGCGACGCCTCGACCCCTGGATATTCGAGGTGGGGAAGATCTACTGGGCCGGGGCATCGGCGGAGGCGGGCGCCGAGACCGCCGGAACGGGGCGTTTCGAGGCGTGGCAGCTTGGCGTGGCCCTTCTTGGCCCGAGGATGCCGCGATCCGTCGATGGCCAGCCGGCGGAGGCCGATGTTGCGGAGCTGAAGGGCATGATCGCGGCACTCCACGCCTCGCTCGGTGCACCTATCCCGGCGTATCGTCCCGCGGCCCAAGCTCGCGACCCGCACCTGCATCCGGGTCGAGCGGCAGACCTGGTGGACGGCGGCGGCCATGCGTACGGCACCCTCGGCGAGATTGATCCCCGGGTGGCCGCAGCGTGGGACCTGCCAGGACGGCCGGTGGCCGCGAACCTCAGTCTTGCGGCGATGTTCGACCTGGTTGCCGAGCAGATACGGGTCGGCGAACCGCAAGCTGCCCAGCCGATCGACCGGGATCTGGCCGTCCTGCTGGATGAGGGCACGGCTATCGGCGAGCTCCTCAGGCTCATTCGAAGCAACGGCGGCCCGCACCTGGTGGAGGCACGCCTGTTCGACCAGTACCGGGGCTCCCAATTGGGCACGGGAAAGGTCTCGTATGCCGTCGCACTTCGTTTCCAGCCCGCAACCACGGGTGATGAGCGCCTGGTGGAGCGCGCCATGAAGCGAATCCAGGGTGCGCTGCAACACCACCTTGGAGCGGTCATCCGCTGATCGCCCTGTTCGCTTTC
>JAYUGK010000055.1:0-2390 GCA_043738415.1 Chloroflexota bacterium
TCACGTGACCGGGCCGCTGGTGCCGTTGGAACGACTCCGAGCCCGAATAGCGCGCCTCGGGGCGCCGCTCTGCCTGGGGATCGATCCGCACCCCGACGCGTTGCCAGATGGCCTCACGGCCAACGTCTCGGGCGTCGAACGCTTCGCACGAGGCCTGCTCGAGGCGGCTGGCGCCACCGCGGCGGCAATCAAGATCAATACCGCCTTTTTCGAGGCCTTTGGCTCGGCCGGCTGGGCCGCCCTTGAGCGGCTGCGCGCCGACGTGGAGCCTGATCAGTTCCTGATCCTGGATGCGAAGCGCGGCGATATCGGCTCAACCGCTGAGCGGTATGCGGCAGGGCTGCTCGGTCACCTCGGGGCGGACGCTGTGACGCTCTCGCCGTACCTCGGCGAGGACGCGATCGAGCCGTTCCTGGCGTATCCGGGCCGCATGGTCTACCTGCTGGTTCGCACCAGCAACCCGAGTGGCGGCAGCGTGCAGGACCTGCAGGTCAATGGAGAGCCGCTGCACGAGCACGTCGCGCGCTGGGCCGCCGACCGCTGGCGCGATGGGCGGCTGGGGCTGGTCGTCGGTGCCACCGTCCCCGCCGAGCTGGCTCGGCTGCGGCAACGCGTCCCCGAGCCGGGCTTCCTAGTGCCGGGGGTTGGTGCGCAGGGTGGGGACCTGCCGGCGGCGATGGGGGCATGCCATGGGTCCTGGGCGCCCGGACTGGTGAATATCTCGCGGGCGATTGCCGGGGCCTCTCGCGGGCCCGATTGGCAGACCGCGGCCGCGACGGCGGCCAGGGGTTGGCGGGCAAGAATGCAGGAGGCCGGTGCTACACTCTCGGCCTGAGCTTGTCGACAACCATGCACAGGAGGGTTCCACCGGGATGCCAAACATCGGACCGGGCGAATTGATCCTGGTCCTCGTAATCGTGCTGATTCTCTTCGGACCGGGCAAGCTGCCCGACATCGGCAATGCGATCGGCCGTGGTGTGCGCGAATTCCGCAAGGCGTCGAACAGCCTCGAGGACACCATCCGAGGAGATGCCAAGCCGGCCGCCTCGGCGCCTTCGACCGACGCGCCAGCTCCGACCACCGGCTCCAGCGGCTCAACCGACTCGACCTCGCCGAACTGACCGCTGTCGCTCCGCGTCGGTCGGTGGCCAGCTGTTTCCCCGTGAGATGCCGATGAGGCTCGAGGAAACGGGGATGTCACTGATCGAGCACCTCGAGGAGCTTCGTCGCCGCCTGATCATCATCGTCGCGGCCGTGCTTCTCGGAGCGGTCGCCGGGTTCGTCCTGTCGCAGCCAGCGCTCGACGTGCTCATAGCGCCGCTGCCCGCCGGTTTCGAGACGCTCTACTTCACGGGCGTCGCGGACGCCTTCTCGGTCCGCCTCAAGGTCGCGGTCTTCATCGGCGTCGCCATCGCCATGCCGATCATCCTCTTCCAGGTGTGGCGCTTCATCACCCCGGGGCTCACCTCGCGGGAGCGGCGCCTCGTGTGGCCCCTGCTGCTGGCCGCGCTCGGCCTCTTCGCGCTCGGGCTGGGAGTCGGCTACGTCATCATCCCGTTCGCCCTCGGCTTCCTGCTGAGCTTCGCCGAGCCGGGTCGCTTGGAGCCGCTGCTCACGATCAGCGAGTACATCGGCTTCGTGACCACCATGATGCTGGCCTTCGGCCTGGTCATGGAGTTCCCGGTCGTGCTCGTGGCCCTGGCGCGGGTCGGGATCCTCAGCCATCGGGCGGTTGCAGCGCGTCGCCGCCAGGTGATCGTCGGGATCGTCATGTTCGCCGTGGTGGTCACTCCCGGCGGAGACCCGTTCTCCCCGGCGATCCTGGCGACCGTGATGTTCGTCCTCTTTGAGGCCTCGCTGGTCGTGATGCGCCTCGTCCGTCGCTGAGGCCATGGTCCCGGTTGTCGACCTGCTCACCGATCCGCGCATGGCGACCCATCGCGCCCCCGGACACCCGGAGCGGCCCGAACGTCTTGAAGCCGCATCTGCCGGCGTCAGCGAGGGCACGCGGCAGGCAGGGGCAACCTTACGACGCTCCATCGTCGAGCCGATCCAACCTGCGATCCTGGCGGCCATCCACCCGACCCGGTTCAGCACTGGGCTTGACGACCTGGCCCGCCGAAGAGGCGGGTGGATCGACCAGGACACCTACCTGGGGCCCGGTTCGCCCGGGGCGGCGCGGCTCGCGGCGGGTGCCAGTGTGCAGGGCGCGCTGGTCGTCGCGAGAGGCGAGGCGACGGTCGCGTTTTCGGTTGTCCGTCCGCCGGGACACCACGCCTCGGCGGAGCGCGCAGCAGGCTTCTGCCTGTTCAACAACGTTGCGCTGGCAGCGGCATCCCTCCGCCTGGCAGGCCTGGCGCAGCGCATCGCCATCCTCGATTGGGACGTTC
>JAYUGK010000056.1:0-2388 GCA_043738415.1 Chloroflexota bacterium
TACCACGAGGCGGTCAAGGTGCTGACGCCCTACCTCACCCTTCGCGGCACCGACCGCAACAAGGTCATCCTGGACGGCGATTTTCACCTGGCCAACGGCGTCCACGTCGCCGAGGCGGACGGTGTCGCGGTTGAGAATCTCACCGCCCGCCACTACCTGCTCAATGGCTTCTACTGGAACTCGGTCAACGGCTACCGCGCCTCCTATGTAACGGCATACGCCAACGGTGACTATGGGATCTACGCCTTCAACTCGGTCTGGGGCCGCTTCGACCACGACTATGCGGCGGGCAATCCGGATAGCGGCTTCTACATCGGGCAGTGCTATCCCTGTCATGCCGTCATCACCGATGTCATCGCGGAGGACAACGCGGTCGGCTACTCCGGCACCAATGCCGGCGGCGACCTGCTGATCGTCAACAGCGAATGGCGCGACAACATGGCCGGCATCGTGCCCAACACCCTCGACTCGGAGAAGCTCGCCCCGCAGCGCGGTGCCACGATTGCCGGCAACTGGGTGCACGACAACAACAACACCGCCGCCCCGGCCAAGCCGCTGCAAACGGTCGCGATCGGGATCGGGATCGTCGTCGCCGGTGGCCTGGACAACCTGATCGAAGGGAACCTCGTCGAGGACCACCGCGCCTACGGGATCGCGGTCTTTCCGATCATCGATGCCAACCTCTGGCTGTCGGGCGGCAACCAGGTGCGGGACAACCGGGTACGCCACTCGGGGATCGCCGACCTTGCGCTCGGCGCCTTCGGCACCGGCGGTGACTGCGCCAGCGGTAACGCCTACACCTCCAGCCTCCCGGCGCTGATTGAGCTCCAGAACGCCTGCGGGACCGATGCGGCCGGGGCCAGCGGCCCGCGCCCCGGCGGTGGTGCCATGGCCGTCACCAACCGCTTGTTGGCGGGCTTCGCGGTCGCGCTCATCGGACATGCACCCGGCGGCGACTGGACGACCTACCCGGACGGCTCGGACCAGCCGGCGATGCCCGACGCGGCAGCCGCGCCGCAGCTCGCCGTACCGGAGACGGCGGTTCCTGGAACCGTTCAGATCCGCCCCATCGACCAGATCGTCTCGGCCGACGACGGCCATAGCATTGGACCAGAGGTGACCTTCATGGGACTCCCGCTTGCCGCGTCGCCGGCCGCGCTGCTGATCGGCCTGTATGGCTACGCATTCCCGCTCATCCTGTACGTAGCATGGGTGGTGCTGTCGCTCTGGGACCTGGCCCGTCGCGAGGACCTGTCCGGCGGCGCTCGGCTTGGCTGGACGGCCGCCGTGCTGGTGCTGCCGCTGGTCGGCCCGATCGGCTACCTGTTGGCCGGCGGCTCGCAGATCCCGCGCGGGATGCGCCTCTTCCTCGTGCTCGGGGGGCTATTGATATATGCGGCGCTGGCGGGTCTTGGAGTCCTGCTGTCCTGATCGGGGGAGCGGGTCAGGACTCCGTCACGCCGGCAGCGGTCGGCACGATCTCCCACCAGATCACTCCGGGGAGCAGCACGACCTGTTCGCCCGTGTCGGCATACGTCCAGGTCGTTCCGTCGCTGGCGGTCGGGCGCGACCAGCGGAGCGCGATGGCCCGGCCTCCGCTGTACAGCGTCCCGTCGCCTGCTCCCACCAGGTGCTGCAGGCGTCGGGGATTGCCACCGGGGTCCGGGTCGCCGTAGACGACCTCCTGGGTTACCCGCTGAACGAGCACGTGCGCGACCGTCAGGGGCTGACCGGTGACCGCGTCCACGATCTTGACGCCGGCATCCTGGCGTGCCCACAGGCCGGTCGTGGCGTCCCACGACCAACCGAATCGCCAGTAGCTGTTCGTTCGGATCTCGAGCGCCGCGACGCTGCGCCCGGACGGAAGCGTCACTTTCGGGTCGAAGCCGAAGGGCGGCCGGAGCAGTCCAACGGCTGCTGCGAGTCGGTCGATCGCTCCCCCTGAGCCGAGCGCGCGGCGGATCGCCTCCACGTCTCCGTACAGGTTGTGGGGCGCAGGGTTCGTGCCAAAGCGTGTGAACCATGGCCAGGCGCCGGTGATGCCATTCACATACGGCATCCCCGCCGCGGCGAACCGCTGGAGCGCTCCGTTGCTGGCGCCGAACCCGACCGTCAGCACGCGGAGGTCCTGCCACACGTCGATGTTGTAGTACCTGGCGCTGCGCACCGGTCCCGTCAGCCCAACCGTCGGTCGGCACAGGTAGATGGCCGTGAAGCGCGTCACGTCCCCCTCGACCGGCGCCTCGATCACCATGTCGGCGTTGGACAGGTTGCTCGCCGGCCGGGCCAACGGGTGGTTCTCGATCTGGACCGATAGCGCGGTTCGAGTCAACATCAATGGATCGGCGACCGGCAGTCCGTTCAGCGGACAGGCGACCACCGGCTCAG
>JAYUGK010000057.1:0-7020 GCA_043738415.1 Chloroflexota bacterium
TGGTGGTCGTGTTCGACGACCTGCACTGGGGGGAGCCGAGCTTCCTGGACATGATCGATCACGTGGCGGACGCGGCGCGTGACGCCTCCATCCTGCTGATCTGCACCGCACGTCCCGAGTTCCTCGACGCGCGCGCCGGCTGGGCCGGCGGCAAGTTGAACGCAACCTCGATCCTGCTTGAGCCGCTCACCGACGCCCAGAGCGAATCGCTCATCGCGAACCTGCTCGGCTCAACCGGCCTGGCCGAGAACGTTCGATCGCGGATCGTGCAGGCCGCCGGCGGCAATCCTCTCTTCGTGGAGCAGATGCTCGCCATGCTGATCGACGATGGCCTGATCCATTCCGTGGACGGAGAGTGGATTGCGGCGGGTGCCGACCTGGTGGTCAGCGTGCCGCCCACCATCGCCGCTCTGCTATCGGCGCGGCTCGACCGACTCGAGCCCGCGGAGCGTGACCTGATCGGACGCGCATCGGTGGTGGGCAAGGTGTTCTACCGCGGGGCGGTGGTCGAGGATGGCCCGGAATCGCCGGCGGTCAGCGTCGACGAGCTGCTGAAGGCACTCGTGCGCAAGGACCTGATCCGGCCGGATCGATCCACGCTCGTGGGCGAGGACGCCTTCCGCTTCCGCCACATCCTCGTCCAGGAGTCTGCCTACGTGGCGCTCCCCAAGGCGAAGCGGGCCGCGCTCCACGAGCGGTTCGCAGACTGGCTCGAGCGGACCGCCGGGGACCGCGCGGAGGAGCAGGACGAGATCCTTGGCTACCACCTCGAGCGCGCCTTCCGCTACCGGGAGGAGCTCGGCACCCTGACCGACGAGCATGCGGCCATTGCCCGCAGGGCGGCCGAGCGACTCTCCGCGGCCGGCGCGCGGGCATCGGCGCGGTCGGATTACGGAGCTGCCGCCAACCTCTTCTCCCGCGCCTCGTCGCTGCTCCCGGCTGATGACCCAGTGCGAATCGAGCTGATCCTGGACCTGGCGTGGGCCGCCTGGTTTGCTGAAGATGAGGCGCAGAGGGATCGGCTGGGGACCGAGGCAATCGATCGCGCCCGCGCCCTGGCGGACGACCGACTCCTCGCCCACGGGCTGGTTCAGCGCTGGCGGTGGAAGTTGGAGCGCCTGTCCGACATCCACGAGGCGGAGACTGATGCCGAGTGGGCGATGGGCATCTTTGAGCGGGCCGGAGATGAACGGGGCCTTGCTCGGGCGTGGAGTCTTCGCGGGCAGATTGCGTGGACCAACGGCCAGGCCGCGGATGAAGAGGGGGCCGTCGAAGAGATGCTGCGACACGCGCGTGCAGCTGGCGACCTGGTTGAAGAGTACGAGGCGTTCTCCACCCTGAGCCGGGACCTCGTCCGAGGCGCCACCCCCGCGGACGTGGGGATCCGCCGCTGCGAAGAGCTGATGGCGCAGTACGCCAACCAGCGGAGCGTGGAGGCCTCCATGTTCCACGCGTTGGGACACCTCACCGCTCGGCGCGGCGAGTTGGGGCGGGCCAGGGAGTATGCGAGGCGATGCCGCGACTTCTTCCGGGACACCGGACAACAGGAGAATTCCGAGTCCTACGCCGAGATTCCCTATGACATCGAGATGGTGGCGGGCGAGCCGGCCGCGGCCGAGCGGTTGCTCAGGGAGGGATATGACGCGCTGGCGGCCCGCGGCGAAAGGCCTCCGTTCCTCGAGGCATTCCTCGCGCGAGCGATCTGCGGCCAGGGTCGCTGGAGTGATGCCGAGCCGCATGCCGAGTTCGCCGCGGCGAGCGGAACGAGGCTCGCCGTCCCGGTGGGGAAGGGCTCGCTCGCCAGGGTCCGCGCGCACCAGGGACGAGTCGACGAAGGAGAAACCCTCGCCCGAGAGGCCGTGGCGCTGCTCGCCGGAACGGATTTCCTCATCGACCGCGCGGACGTCATGACCGATCTGGCCGATGTCCTGCTGGTCGCCGGGCGTTCCGATGAGGCGGCGGATGCCCTTGATCAGGCCCTGTCCCTGTACGAGCAGAAGGGCGACATCGTCACCTCCGTGCGCATTCGGGCGCAGCGCGACGAGATTCGCGGCTCGAGCGCCCTGCCGGCCGATCCGCCAGCCTGACTGACCCGACGCATGCGGGGCCACACCCGCGGGGCGGGCACTACGGCCAAGATCACTCGTCTTCTTGGCATTCAGCGTCATCAGGGGAACGATTCGGCCAAGCTGAGGCCCGAATCGGCGTCAAGTTGGCGATAGTGCCCGTGGGGCGGCTGCGCCGCTCCGCCACGCAGCCGATCCGCCATACGCCAGGTCAACGACGACCGATGCTACCCTTCGCCGCACGAATGCTGACCCAATACGTCGAGACCCCCGGCGTGATCGACCTGGCCTGGGGCCACCCCGACCCGACCCTGCTGCCGGTGAAGGAGCTGCGCGCTGCGGCTGAGCGCGCCATCGACCGCTACGGGCCGGACATCCTCGCCTACGGCAAAACCGAGGGGCCGCCGCCGCTGATCGACTTCATCTGCGCCCGTCTGCGTGAGACCGATCTGCGCGCACCGGAACCCGCGGAGGTGGTGATCACGGCAGGGGCGTCGCAGGGTCTTGACCTGGCGGCCACGTTGCTGCTGTCCCCCGGCGACACGGTCCTGCTCGATGTTCCGACCTATCACCTGGCCATCAGCATCCTGGCCGATCACCCGGTTCGACTGGAGGCGGTGGCGTCGGACACCGACGGCATCTTGCCCGATGCCCTGGCATCCACGGTCGCCCGCTTGCGCACGGCAGGGCAGCGGCCGCGACTCCTGTACACCATCCCGACCTTCCACAACCCGACCGGACGGAACGTGTCGCTTGCGCGGCGGCGGGAGCTCGTTGCGTTCGCGGGGCAGGAAGGGCTGCTCATCGCCGAGGACGACACCTATCGCGAGCTCTCCTACGACGGCCCGTCGCTGCCATCGCTGTGGGCGCTGGATGAGTCGGCATCGGTGATCCGCATCGGCAGCTTCGCCAAATCGGTGGCGCCCGGCCTGCGCATCGGCTACCTGACCGCCGCGCCGGAGATCGTGACCCGCATGGCCACCGGGGGTCTGCTCGATTCCGGCGGCGGCATGAACCACTTCGCCGCCACGGTGCTGGCCGAGTACGCGGCGGCCGGCGATTACGCGCGACAGGCTGAGCGCTTTCGCAGCGCCTATCGGTCCCAGCGAGACGCACTGCTGGCGGGCCTGGCCGCACACATGCCCGACGGCGTCACCTGGTCGCGCCCGGCGGGCGGCTACTTCGCGTGGGTCCAGCTGCCAGGCGGCATCACCGCCGATGAGCTGGAGCCGGCGGCCATCGCGCGTGGGGTGGCGTTTCTGCCGGCGCATCGGTTCTTCCTGGACAACGCCGGGATGCCGAATGCGCTGCGGCTGGCCTTCAGCATGTATCCACCTGCGACGCTTGAGGATGCCGCTGCCCGGTTGGGGGATGCCGTCAGATCGGTGCTGTAGAGGGAGCCAGCGCTGCTACCCTCCCGGCATGCAGGCCGACCTCGTCATCAGCGGAGCCACCGTCGAATCCATCGCGCGGCGAGACGGTCCCCCTTCCGAGGCGATCGCGGTCACGAATGGCCGCATCAGCGCAGTCGGCACCGCGACCGACGTGGAGCCGGTGATCGGACCGCGCACCACGGTCCTGCGCCTCAATGGCGAGACCTTGCTACCCGGCTTCCAGGACGCGCACACCCACCCGGTGCAGGGCGAGCTGACCGCCATGCGCTGCGATCTCAGCGAGGTGGCGGCGGATGGTGTTGCGGAAGCGATCCGTGGGTACGCGCGCGCGCATCCGGAGCGTGAATGGATCGTCGGCGCCGGCTGGTCCGTGACGGACTTCCCGGACGCGGCGCCGACGCGCGAGGCGCTGGATCGACTCGTCCCCGATCGCCCAGCCTTCCTGTGGAGCCGCGACGGCCACTCGGCCTGGGTCAATTCGCGCGCCCTGGGGCTGGCGGGCATCACGGCCGCGACCCCGGATCCGGCAGGTGGGGTGATCGTGCGCGACCTGCACGGCGCCCCGGTCGGCACGCTGCGCGAAGGGGCGATCTCGCTGGTCGAGACGCTCGCCCCGGCGGCTACGGCAGAGGAGCATGCCGCCGCGCTGGCAGCCGTCCAGCGCCGGCTCCACGCATTGGGAATCACCGCCTGGCAGGACGCATCGGTCTACGACAGCGCCGCCTGTGCTTTGCAGCTGGCCGCCTACCGGGAGGCCGCAACCGCCGGCACCCTGGAGGCGCGCGTGGCGGCGTCGCTCTTCTGGGATCCGCGGCATGGTACAGAGCAGATCGAGGAGTTTGTGGCGCAGCGGCAAACGTCGAGCATCGGCCGGCTGAAGGCCGGCACGGTGAAGATCTGGGTGGACGGCGTGGTGGAGGGGCTGACGGCCGCCATGCTCGACCCGTACCTGGGCGAAGGCGGCCGCATCACCGACAACCGCGGCATGGCGCTCGTCCCGCCCGAAGCGCTGCGGGAGGCCGTGGTCGCCCTCGACCGCGCCGGCTTCCAGGCCCATCTGCACGCCATCGGCGACGCGGCGGTGCGCAGCGCCCTCGACGCCATCGAGGCCGCGCTGCTGGCCGACGGGCCGTCGGACCTGCGACATCACCTCGCCCATATCCAGGTCATTCATCCACTTGACCTCCCCCGCTTCGCGGCCTTGAATGCCACGGCCAACATGCAGCCGATCTGGGCCTGCCACGAGCCGACCATGGACGAGCGCACCATTTCGTTCCTCGGCGCCGAGCGCGCCGCATGGCAGTACCCCTTCGCCGGCCTGCTGCGCAACGGGGCACGGCTGGCCGCGGGCAGCGACTGGCCCGTGAGCAGCGCCAACCCGCTGCTCGAGATGGAGGTGGCCCTCACCCGCGTCAGCCCATTCGCCCGCTCCGGCGACCCGTTCCTGCCCGAAGAGCGGATCAGCCTGGATGCGGCGCTGGCCGCCTTCACCATCGGCTCGGCGTACGTCAGCCACCTGGATGGGGAGACCGGGTCCATCGAGGTCGGCAAGTTCGCCGACCTGACGCTGCTGAATCGCAACCTGCGCGACCCCAACGCAGGGCCGATTGGCGAGGCGCAGGTGATGGCGACCTGGGTGGAGGGGCGACAGGTCCACCCCTAGGGCAGGATCCCCAACTCGTCGAGGGAGGCATCCAGCTCGGCCGCGTCGCGATAGACGCGGAACGCGCCGGCACGCACCAGCTCATCCTCTCCGTAACCGCCGGTCAGCAGGCCCACCGACAGCATCCCCGCGCGGCGGGCCGCCAGCAGGTCCCACACCGCGTCGCCGACCACGGTGACGTCATCGACCTGCACGCCCATCCGCTGCTGGCAGGCGAGGAACAGGTCAGGCTCCGGCTTGGCACGCAGCACGTCGCCGCGCTCAACGACCACCACGTCGCCGCCGACGCCGAGCGCCTCAAGCGAGGCGTCGATCTCCGGACGACGACCCGAGGTGGCAATTCCGAACGGCACCCCGGCTTCGTGCAGGTGGGCCAGCAGCGCCACCGCGCCGGGCAGCGGACGACGCTCCGGCAGCAGCTCGCGGAACAGCTGGCCGTGGCGCCTCTGCATCTGCTCGACCTCCGGCTCACTGAGCGGTCGGCCCAGCTCGCGGGCGACGGCGCGGGTGAACAGACCGCCGCTCATGCCAATGCGCCGATGGATCCGCCAGCCCTCGATCGGAAGGCCAGCCTCCGCCAGCG
Organism: Chloroflexota bacterium; assembly: GCA_043738415.1. Taxonomy (GTDB): domain Bacteria; phylum Chloroflexota; class Limnocylindria; order QHBO01; family QHBO01; genus CF-167. The sequence goes on from JAYUGK010000057.1 coordinate 5,707, forward strand.
CCCGCTGCCATGCCAGGACATGCGCGTACACCGTATCGATCAGCGTGCCGTCCAGATCGAAGATCAAGGCTCGAGTCATGGACCGATACTACGGCACCATGAATCGGCTGCTGCCGGCCCTGCTTCGCATCGGCGCGGATGCCCGCGATGACGAGGACGAGCGGCTCCGCAAACTGCTCGTCCTTGCGGCAGCCCTGATGGTTGCCCCGGCGGGTGTCGCCTGGGGTGCCGTGTACTGGATCTTCGGCGAGCACCTGGCGGCCGCTGTGCCGTGGACCTACGCGCTGATTGCCTCGATCAGCATCGCCATCCTGGCTGTCACTCGCGACTACCGCTGGTTTGCCATCAGCCAGTTCGTCCCGTTCATCGTCCTGCCGTTCGGCCTGATGTGGATCCTGGGCGGCTTCATGAGCGGCAGCGCGGTCGCCCTGTGGGCCTGGATCGCTCCGCTCGGGGCCCGCATCGTCGGGCATCGCCGCGCCGCGCAACTGCTGCTCGCGGCGTTCGCCATCGGCATGCTGGCCAGCGCCCTGCGCCCGGCAAGCGGATCCGGGAACCATCTCTCGGACGTGGTCGTGGTGGCCTTCTTCGTCCTCAACGTTGTCGGCGTGGCGGTCGTCAGCTTCATCCTGATCGACGCGTCCGCGGGCGGTCGGGATGCAACGTTGACATCGATGCGCGGCATCGTGCGGCGCTACTTCTCGCCGGACGTCGCCGATGCCATCCTCGCCGATCCTGCACGGCAGGAGCTCGGCGGCGAACTGGCGGATGTGACGATCCTCTTCGCCGACCTGGGCGGCTATACCACCTTCTCCGGTTCGCGACCGGCCGGCGAGGTAATGGATCTGCTGAATGCGCTGTTCGCGACCGCCATTCCACCAATCCTGGGGGAGGGCGGCACCCCGGTGCAGCTGCCGGGAGACGCGGTGATGGCCATCTTCGGGGCCCCGCGGCCACAGCCCAATCACGCCCGCTCCGCGGCGCGAGCCGCAGTGACGATCCGCTCCGCCGGCTTGGCCCTGGCGCGGGAACACGCCGACTGGCCGCGCTTTCGGATCGGCCTCAACTCGGGCGACGCGGTGGTCGGGAACATCGGGACTGATCAGTTCCGCAATTTCACGGCCATCGGCGATACGATCAACATGGCGCAGCGCTTTCAGACCCTGGCCGAGTACGGCCAGATCGTCGTTGGCCCTGTCACTGCCAGCCTGCTCGGCGACCAGGCGGAGCTGGCCCCGCTCGGCCCACAGCTGGTCAAGGGCAAATCCGAGCCGGTTGAGCCGTTCGTTCTTCTCTCGCTCCGGGACGCCTGAG
>JAYUGK010000058.1:0-2367 GCA_043738415.1 Chloroflexota bacterium
CAGGCGCTGGTGACCAACGCCTATGCGCAGGGCTTCGGCCCGATCGTCGCCTCCTCCGAGCTGCTCTGCTACGTGTCGCAGACCGCCCGCGGCCAGATGCTGATGGGCGCCGAGTTCGACTCGCAGCCTTCCTATTCCATGCAGTCGTCGTACGAGTTCCTGCAGAGCGTCGCCAGCAAGGTGACCCACCTGCTGCCGTTCCTGCGCGACCTTCGCGTGCTGCGCCAGTGGGCGGGCATCTGCGACATCAGCCCGGACTACTCACCGATCATGGGGGAGACCGGGGTCGATGGCCTGCTGATCACCACCGGCTGGGGGACCTGGGGCTTCAAGGCCATCCCCGCCGGCGGCGAGGCGATGGCCGAGCTGATCGCTACCGGGGTGACGCCTCCGCTCATTGCGTCCTTTGGCCTGGCCCGATTCGCCGCGGACCACGCCATGGCCGACCAGGGCTCGGCCGGAACGCGTTAATGATGGGGATGCGCTGATGCTGTGGATCATCTGCCCAACGTGCGGGGAGCGACCGGTGAGCGAGTTCCGCTTCGGCGGCGAACTGCCTGCGGTGCCGGACTCCATCACCGATGAAGCGGCGCGCAACGTGGACTACGTCTGGATGCTCGACAACATCCGCGGCGTCACGACCGAGCGCTGGTTCCATGCCGCCGGCTGCCGCCGTTGGCTGACGCTGCGGCGGGATACCGTCAACGATCAGGTGGTGGCTTGACCGACGGATCCCGGGCATGAATTGGGCCAGCTTCGAGGCGGCGGCACCGGCGCTGGCTGGCCTGGGTCGCGAGCGATTCGAACGGGATCACCTGGCCCTCATCGGTACGTTGCTGTTGGCAATCGTTCTCGTGGGGTGTTCCGGACCCGTGGCGTCAGCGACCCCGACCGCCGTGCCAACCGACATCATCCCGGTCGCGTGCGCCGCGCGGGCCGGAGCGGTCACCGATATCGCGAGCGAGCCGAACTGGCGGCAATACGCCGACTATCGCCCGTGGACGACCGCGGACGGCGGCTGCCTCGTGCGGATCGATGTGCTCGCCGAACGACCCGGGCCTGCGCATTGCGGCTGGCAGGCAGCCCGCGTCATCACCACCGGGCTCCCGATTGGCGCCCGGTACACGGATGAACGCAACGATGCGAACTACGTTCGAGATCCTGGCAACGTCTTCGGCGATCCCGCCACCGCCTCAGCCTTCAATCCAGACGCCGAACTGCCGGAGCGTGCCATCGACACGGGCTTCCGGCAGGGACGAACCGAGCTGTGGGTCGATCCCGCCGACCTCTCGGCGATCTATCTCGTGACCAGGGCGTCCATCGAGCGCTGGCCGCTCGATCCTGAGCCGGCTGGCTGCCTTTAGGTGTTCGCGGCGGAGCGGTCCTCGATCTCCCAGGCGTGGTCGAGCACGTGCCACGCCGCTCGGCGGACGAAGTAGCGCGGCGACCAGCTGCGCGCGGTATTGCTCGGGTCGGCGACGGGTTCACCGTGGGCGCGGGCCGCGCGGGTCAACGCCCCGATCAGGCCTCCCAGGTCTCGCCAGGCTCCAGGGCCACCACCTGCGCATCGGTGGCGGCGGCCAGCTCCGCGGGGGTTCCGGCCAGGATCGGGAAGGTGCCGTAGTGGACGGGGATGACCGTCCGAACCTCGAGCAGCGCCACCGCCCGCGCGGCATCGGCCGGGCCCATCGTGAAGTGCCCGCCGATCGGCAGGACGGCAATGGAAGGGGCCCATCGGTCTCCGATGAGGGCCATGTCGCCGAACAGGTCGGTGTCGCCGGAGTGGTAGACCCGGGTGCCGTCCTCGAACTCCAGGACCCAGCCCCAGCAACCGACCTCGCGGGTGGCCTCGACGCCGCCGGAGGTGACGGTCACGCCGCCGGTGTGGTCCGCGTGGACCATGTTCAGGCCGATGCCGGCCGCCTCTACCCGACCGCCCTTGTTCATGCCGATGGACTCGACCCCGCGGCCCGCCAGGTAGACGCTCATCTCGTGGGAGCAAACCAGCGTGGCGCCCATGGCAGCCAGCTCGACGAGGTCCGCCGCGTCATTGCCGATGTGGTCGAAGTGACCGTGGGTCGGGGCGATGACGTCCACCTGCCACGGCAAGGGCGGCGCCGCGTAGGTGGGCCCGCCACTCCATCGGTCAACCCAGATCCACTTGTCACCCGGTGAGCGGTAGAGAATCCCGCCGTGACCGAGGCGGGTGATGCGCAGCTTGGACATCGGTGCACCTCCTGTGATCGGTTGCGATCATGCTAGGGCGCCCACCCCGCACCTGTTTACGCTGGGCGTACGTAACGGCCAAGTTCGCTCCGATCGGTGGCCTCGCGAGGGCTTCAGCCTGGCCGATGTGTCCGTAGGGAG
>JAYUGK010000059.1:0-2354 GCA_043738415.1 Chloroflexota bacterium
TCGTCGAATCGGCCGCCCACTATCGCGTCGGCGACGCGGTCGCCTATCGAGTGCCGGCAGGCGAGATCGGTGCCGGGAAGACCGTGCTCCATCGCATCATCGGCGGCGACGCCACGCACGGATTCACGCTCCAGGGCGATCACAACACGGCGCCCGACCCGTGGTCACCGAAGCAGGGCGACATGGTGGGCGTGGCGACCTTCCGACTGCCGCATGCCGGCCGAATCATTTCCCTGGTCCAACAGCCCGTGATCATGGCCGGGCTGGCCGCGGCCATCATGGTCACGGTCATCCTGGTCCGGCCGCCTGGCCCCGGACGCGGAGAGGGCCGTGCGCGGCGGCGTCGAGGGCCACGGCCAGTCCCACCGGGTTGACCGCTTGGTGCGGATCGGTCATCATCGACCCAACACCGACTAGCCAGGTCGGGATTCACCGATGAACCAGGAGACGTATGGCCCTCCCGAACCCCGCCGCCGACAAGGTTCCGTCCGGCTACAAGTACGGCTGGAACGACCCGGAGATGAAGTCCCTGCACGTCATGAAAAAGGGGCTTTCGGTCGATGTGGTCAAGGAGATCAGCCGCATCAAGGGCGAGCCGCAATGGATGACCGACCTGCGGCTGAAGGCGTACCGCCACTTCGAAGCGCGACCGATGCCCACCTGGGGCGGCGACATGGGCCAGATCGACTTCCAGGACATCTTCTATTACGTGACCGCCACCGATAAGGCGGTCTCGTCGTGGGACGACGTGCCGGACTACATCCGCCGCACCTACGACCGCCTCGGGATCCCCGAGGCCGAGAAGAAGTACCTCGCCGGGGTCGGGGGCCAGTACGACTCCGAGGTCGTCTACCACAACATCCGGGCCGACCTGGAGAAGCTGGGAGTCATCTTTCTGGGGACCGATGAGGCCCTGACCAAGTACCCCGAGATCTTCAAGGAGTACTTCGGGACGGTCATCCCGGCCAACGACAACAAGCTGGCCGCCCTCAATACCGCGGTCTGGAGCGGCGGGAGCTTCATCTACGTGCCCAAGGGCGTCCACGTCGAGCTGCCGCTGCAGGCCTATTTCCGGATCAACACCGAGAACATGGGCCAGTTCGAGCGAACCCTGATCATCGCCGACGAGGGAAGCAGCGTTCACTATGTCGAAGGCTGCACCGCCCCGGCCTACACCACCGCGAGCCTGCATTCCGCCGTGGTCGAGATCATTGTCAAGAAGGGCGCCCGGGTTCGCTACACCACCATCCAGAACTGGAGCCACAACGTCTACAACCTGGTCACCAAGCGCGCGGTGGCCTACGAGGACGCGGTCATGGAGTGGGTCGACGGCAACCTGGGTTCGCACCTGACCATGAAGTACCCCTCCATCTACCTGATGGGCGAGCGAGCGCACGGCGAGGTGCTGAGCATCGCCTTCGCCGGCAGCGGCCAGCACCAGGACGCCGGCGGCAAGGTGATCCATGCGGCTCCCAACACGACCAGCCTGATCACCTCCAAGTCGATCAGCCAGGGGACCGGCCGCACCAGCTATCGGGGCCTGGTCAAGGTCTATCCCGGCTGTCACGGCGCCAAGTCGACGGTCCGCTGCGACGCCCTGATCCTCTCCGATGAGGCGCGCTCCGACACCTACCCGTACATGGAGATCGACGAGGAGGACGTCACCATCGGCCACGAGGCGACCGTCTCCAAGGTCGGCTCGGAGCAGCTCTTCTACCTGATGAGCCGCGGCATGAACGAGTCCGAGGCGGCAGCCATGATCGTCAACGGATTCATCGAGCCGATCGTCAAGGAGCTCCCGATGGAGTACGCAGTCGAGATGAACCGGCTGATTCAGCTCCAGATGGAAGGCGCGGTCGGCTAGACCGATGCAGAGGCGGTCCCGCACCGGGCGCGGCGACAAGGATGTCGCGCTGTCACGGTCATTTGTGCGGCGCGAAGGCTGTGCAGCACAGCGGCTGTGCAGCACAAACGGCTCCGACGTGCTCCGGATGGGCCAATGACGGGGCAGGCGACCCGGACCGGTTCGCTGGACTCCCCGATGATCGCTCACATCTCGAGCGGCGAGCCAGCATGGCTTGGCGAGCTGCGCAGCGACTGGTGGCGCCGGGTGGAGGAGCAGCCTTGGCCGCTCAGCGCGGAAGAGGAGTGGCGTCGCACATCGCTCGATGACCTGCCGCGTGACGGCGAGCTGCTGATCGATCCGCCGAAGGCGGACTACCAGATCGACCCCGCGCTCGCAGCCCGCGGCGTGGTCTTCACCGACCTGGCCACCGCCGCCCGAGAGCATGCCGACCTGCTGCACTCGCATCTCGGCCGCCTCGAGACGCTACCCGCCCAGATGCCCTTCTGGG
>JAYUGK010000060.1:0-2347 GCA_043738415.1 Chloroflexota bacterium
GCATGCCCGGGCGCGCGGCGCGAAGCCGATCGCCGAGCTGATCGGCTACGGCTCCTCGGCCGACGCCTTCCACATGGCCGCCCCGGCGGAGCGCGGCGAGGGCAGTCAGCGCTCGATGCGCGCCGCGCTCGCCCGCGCCGGCATCGGTCCGGAGGCGGTGGACTACATCAATGCCCACGGCACGAGCACGCCACTCAACGACCGGTACGAGACCAATGCCATCACCGAGGTCTTTGGCGCGCATGCACAGCGCCTGGCGGTCAGCTCGACCAAGAGCATGACCGGCCACATGATGGGCGCCGCCGGCGCGTTCGAGGGTTTCGTCTGCGTGAAGGCGGTCGAGACCGGGTGCCTGCCACCGACCATCAACTACCGCCATCCCGATCCCGAGTTGACGCTCGACTACGTGCCAAACGTCGCCCGCCAGACCGACGCTCGCGTGGCCCTCAGCAATTCCATGGGGCTCGGCGGCCACAACAGCACGATCATCGTGCGGAAGTACGAGGAGTGACCCGGAGGCCGCGGGCGTTCGCCGTCGTGCTGCTGCTGGCGCTCCAGGCAGCTTGCACGGCATCCTCGGTCGCGCCCTCCGACGGTCCTCAGGCATCCCCGACTGCTGCGAGTTCGCCGGGCAAAACGGACCCGATGCAGGAACCGACGCCACTCGCTACTTCGGCAGGCGACCTGGCCGCGATGGTGATTGACCTGGGCCGCCGCACTGGGCCGATCGACATCGTCGGCGCCTTCGGATCTCTGTGGGTCGCGGCTCACCACAGCGACGAGGTCCTTCGAATTGACCCGGTGAGCCTCCGGATCACGGCACGAATCAAGGCTGGGTCTGGCCCGGGCTGGTTCGCCGTGACCGACGACGCGCTCTGGATCACGAACAAGAACGGGGCTGGGGTGTCGCGCATCGACCCGCAGACGAACGAGCTCGTGGCGAGCGTAGGCATCGGGAGCCCATGCGGCCCACCAGCCGCCGGCCTTGGATCCGTATGGATTCTTGGCTGCGACACGCAGGTGATCGAACGGATTGACCCCGCCACGAACACCGTTGTGGATTCCATCTCGGCGGTGGGCTATTCGGAGCCGCTCCTGGCCGATAAGCAGCTCTTCGCCAGCAACGCTGACGCCCTTGCGCGCATTGATCCGACCACCGGGAGCTTCGTGGTCGTCGGCGGATGCTGCGGGCTGCCGTTCGGCTATGACGGCACCACCATCTGGCTGAATGGCCTCAACGATCTGACGAGGGTCGATCCGGTCACCGGCGACGTGATGGCAACGCTTCACACCGGCAGCGGAGCCACATCGATCACATTCGTGGCCGGCCACGCGTGGGTCACCAACATGTCGCGTCATCAACTGGTCGAGATCGACCTTGCCACCACCCAGGTGATCGGGACCATCGACATCGGCTTGTCCCCAATCGCGGTCTACTCGGCCTTCGATGCCCTGTGGGTGACCGACTACGATGCCGGCAACCTGTGGAAGCTCACGCCATGAACGATCCGAGCCGCCGCGCCGTGGTCACCGGCCTGGGCGCCATCACCCCGATCGGCAACGACCCCGAGACCTTCTGGACCAACCTCACCGCCGGGGTGAGCGGCGTCGGCCCGATCACGGCCTATGACGCCTCGGCCGAGGAGGTGCGCATCGCGGCCGAGGTCAAGGGCTTCGATGCCGCCACCTGGATCGACTTCAAGCAGGCGCGACGGATGGCCCGATTCAGCCAGCTGGCGGTCGCCGCGGCGGCGCAGGCGATCGCGGACTCCGGCCTCCAGGTGACCAATGCCAACCGGGACGACATCGCGGTGGTGGTCAATACCGGTGGCGGCGGCATCGGGGACGTGGCGACCGGCGAGCGCATCTTCCTGGAGCAGGGCGGCAAGCGGGTCAGCCCGTTCATGGTGCCGATGCTGTCGCCCAGCATGGCCGCCTGCCAGATCAGCATCCAGAACGGTTTCCGCGGCCCCGTGATCACCAGCGTGGCGGCCTGCGCCTCGGGCGTGCAGGCCTTCATCGAGGCGCAGCGGCTGATCGAGCGCGGAGACGCGGACGTGGTGATCGCCGGCGGGACCGAGTCCGCCATCCTGCCGGTTGCCTTCGCCGCGCTGGCCAACATGGGCGCCCTCTCGAAGCGCAACGATGACCCGACCCGCGCGTCGCGCCCGTTCGAAGCGGACCGAGATGGGTTTGTCTTCGGCGAGGCGGCCGGCGTGCTGGTGATCGAGTCGGCGGCGCATGCCGAGGGCCGTGGAGCTCGGATCCTGGCCGAGGTCGCCGGCGGGGCGCTGACCGGCGACGCGTTTCACATCAGCGCCCCCGATCCGGCCGGCTCTGGCGCGAC
>JAYUGK010000061.1:0-2346 GCA_043738415.1 Chloroflexota bacterium
GCCCATGGCCAAGCTGGACGCCCGGAAACGCAAGACCCTGCGGGACACCGCCTTTGCCTACGTGGATCCGAACGGGCGTCGCCGCCTGCCCATCCACGACGAGAGCCACGTCCGCAACGCGCGCTCCCGTTTCAACCAGGTGATCTTCGAGGACGAAGCTGCCCGCGACCGCGCTCGCACCCGGCTGCTCAAGGCGGCCAGGCGCTATGGCATTCACCCGGTCGGCTTCGTCACCGGTCAGCTGGCGGGCCGGTGGTTCCGGCGGCCTGCCCACCGGCAACGTCACCTTCCTGATGACCGATATCGAGGGCTCGACCGCCCTCCTCCTCCAGCTTGAGGACCGATACGCCTCCCTCCTGGCCGATGCCTGTCGCATCGCCCGCACATTCGTCGACCTTGGGGAGCAGCATCTCCGCGGACTGGGCGCGCACGCGCTATTCGAGGTCTCGGCGCCGGATCTGTCCGCTGGCATGTACGCTCAGCGTACGTAACGGCGAAGTTGGCGCCACCCGGTCACCTCGTGAGGCCTCAACATGGGCTGATCCGTGCTCAGCGAGACCCAACTCAGGCAGGTTTGGGCGGCTGAGAGGCTCGCCTACGCTGCAGGTTGGCCGTTACGTACGCCCAGCGCACATGGGCTCTTCGCCGGGCAGGTGGCGTCCCGGATGGTGCGGGGCTCGCTCGGTCACCCATGCCGCGAACTTTCTCTAAACTGGCCCGCGACTGGCAGACCTCGCCGGGTCGCCAGCTGACCTGCCCAACCCCCACACTACGGAGAACTCTGAGCATGACCGCCGCCGCGCCCACCCTTGCCCTCGACCGCCCACCGATCGAGCTGCCCCACCGCGTCCGCCTCGAGATCCTGGGCGCCGTGCTGCTGGGCATCCTGCTGGCCGCGCTAGACCAGACCATCGTGGGCACCGCGCTGCCGGTCATCGTCACGGACCTCAAGGGCAACGACGTCTACACCTGGGCCTTCACTGGCTACCTGGTGACCATCACCGCCAGCGGGCCCCTCTACGGCAAGCTGTCTGACCTGTTCGGGCGACGCCCGCTATACGTCATCGGGGTGGCGATCTTCCTGGTCGGCTCGGCGCTATCCGGGCTCTCGCAGACGATGTGGCAGCTGATCGCCTTCCGCGCGTTGCAAGGGCTTGGGGCAGGCGCGCTCTTCCCGATCTCGATCGCCATCATCGGCGACATCTTCAGCCCATCGGAGCGAGGCAAATACCTGGGCTTCTTCGGGGCGATCTTCGGGCTTTCCTCGCTCATTGGCCCGGCCATCGGCGGCATCCTGACCGATACCGTCGGCTGGCAGTGGATCTTTTACGTGAACCTGCCGCTGGGCGCGGTGGTCCTGTTCGTCATCTGGCGGACGCTTCCCACCGTGGTCGAGCCGGGGCTCAAGCGCAGCGTCGACTACCTGGGCGCCGCGTTCTTCATTGCGGCATTGGTGCCGATCCTGATCGGCCTCACGAATAAGCAGTTCGCCGACTGGACCGATCCCTCCGTTGGCGGCCTGATCGCGCTGGGACTGGCCTTCGCAGCCGTCTTTATCTGGGCCGAGTCGCGGGCGATCGAGCCGATCCTGCCGCTCGCCCTATTCCGCATGCGCGCCTTCACGGCCAGCGTCTTCGCCATCTTTCTGGCGGCGATGGGCTTCTTTGCGGCGATCCTCTTCCTGCCGCGTTGGTACCAGGTCGTCGCCGACAGTTCGGCCACCGAATCCGGCTACCAGATCCTGCCGCTGCTGGGCGGACTGATCGTGTCCGCCACCATCTCGGGGCAGCTGGTTGCTCGCACAGGCCACTACAAGGCCCTCATCGCCACCTCGCTAGTGGTGCTGGCGGTGGGGCTCTTCCTACTGACGGGCCTGCGAAGCGAGACGGCGCGGCCGCTGATCTGGCTGTGGATGGGCATCACCGGCCTGGGGATCGGGCCGTCGCTGGCGGTCTTCACGTTGATCGTGCAGAACGCGGTGCCGGTCAACGAGCTGGGGGTCGGCACGAGCAGCGTGACGTTGTTCCAGCAGGTGGGCGGCACGGTGGGACTGGCTATCACCGGCTCACTGTTCGGATCAGCCCTGCTCGAGGAGATGCCGAAGCAGATTGCAGCGCAGGGCGTGCCGCCGGACCTGGCAGCGACGTTCGCGCAGGGGGGAGGAGCGGCCCTGAACAACCTCTCCGGCGTGGGCGACCTGGGCGCGGCGATCCTGGCCGGCGTGCCGCCGGAGCAGCACGATCAGCTCGCGCCCCTGGTGCCGGCCATCGTGCAGGGCATCCACGAGGCGTTCTCGATTGCCACGTCCACGACCTTCACGGTGGGCATCGTCAGCGCCCTGGCGGC
>JAYUGK010000062.1:0-6901 GCA_043738415.1 Chloroflexota bacterium
GTGCGGGTGGTGGTGGATCGTGGGGACGTTCCAGCAGGGCTCGAGATCGGGACCCCTACCTTGAGCGAACGCCAGGTCGGCGCAAGTGGACCGGCAAGCCTGCTAGGCCGTGTCGACCGGGCGGTGGCGCGCGTCCGCATCGACGAATCGGGGATCGACGTCTCGGCCCAGGTCGAGCTGGTGCCGGTTGACATCGATGGCCGCACCGTCCTGTCGGTCGAGCTATCTCCCTCGACGGTCCAGGTCGGCATCGACGTGCGCACCGTCGAGACCAGCAAGACGGTGCCGATCCGGCCGATCCTGTCCGGCACGCCGGCCACGGGCTTCGAGGTGGCCAGCGTCACGGTCGATCCAGCGGTCGTCACCCTGCGCGGTGCACCGACCGACCTGGCCGATATCGCCGAGGTGTTGACCGAGCCTATCAGCCTTGCGGGACAGCGCGTCCGGGTCAGCGAGGCCGCGGTCCTGGTGCTGCCGATCGGGACCCGTCTATCGGTTGAAGGTGCGCTGCCTACCACCGTCACCGTCCAGATCAGGGAGATCATTGCCAGCCGCACGCTATTGGTCGGGGTCGTGTGCACCGGCCAGCCAAGCGGCAGCGCCTGCCTGCCACAGCTGTCACAGGTGGCGGTCACGGTGCGGGGCACCGCCAACGCGGTGGCGGCGCTCGACCCCGGCACCCTGTCCGCCGTGCTCAATGGGACCGGGCTGGCCGGACCGCACGACCTGGTGCCGACCGTCACCCTTCCCGCGGGGATCACCCTGGTGGGCATCTCACCCGGATCGGTCACCGCGGTGATCGTTCCCCCGGCCTAGTAGTCAGCGCGGCGATGGGGCGGCTGTTCGGCACCGACGGGATTCGCGGCGTCGCCAATGTCGATCTGACCCCGACCCTCGCCTACGACCTCGGTCGCGCGGTGGGGCACCTGCTGGGAGCACCGGGTCGCAGCATGGTGATCGGCCAGGACACGCGCCGCTCCGGCGACATGCTGGTGGCCGCCCTCTCCGCCGGACTCACCTCGGTTGGGGCCGATGCGGTGCAGCTCGGCGTGGTGACGACTCCGTGCCTCGCATACGTGGCCGCTCACGCGGATCACGCGGCGGGGATCATGGTCTCGGCCTCGCACAACCCGCCCGACGACAACGGGCTCAAGCTCGTCTCGGGGGGCCGCAAGATCGACAGTGAAGCGGAGGAGGAGCTCGAGCGCCTGATCCTGCGCGCCGAATCGCTGCCCGGCATGACCAATGCCGGAGCCGGCCGGGTCAGGCAGGAGCCGTCGCAGATCGACGCCTACCGGTCCTTCCTGGCGCGCACTGCCGGCGAATCGCTGGCCGGCATGCGGATCGGCATGGACTGCGCGAACGGATCGGCCAGTGCCATTGCCCCCGAGCTGTTCCGGAGCCTGGGTGCCGAGGTGACCACCCTCTTCGCGGAGCCGAACGGGACGAATATCAATGTCGACTGCGGCTCGATGCATCCGCAGCAGCTGGCCGCCGCGGTGCTCGACGGAAGGTTGGAGCTGGGGCTCGCCTTCGATGGCGACGCCGATCGGCTGATCGCCATCGACGAGGGCGGCCGGATCGTCAACGGCGACGCGATGATGGGAATCTGTGCCCTGGCCCGCCTCGCCGCCGGGACCCTGCGCAACCGAACGCTGGTTGCCACTGTGATGAGCAACGGCGGGCTCGAGCGCGCGATCGAAGCGGCCGGGGGGCGCATGCTGCGCACACCGGTCGGCGATCGCCATGTCCTTGAGGCCATGGAGCGGGCCGATGCCACGCTCGGGGGCGAGCAATCCGGCCACCTCATCTTCAGGGAGTTGGCGACCACCGGCGACGGGATGCTGACCGCCATCGAGCTGATCAAGACGGTGCGGGCCAGCGGTCGGGCCACGCTTGGGGAGCTGGCCGGCCGGATCCCGACTCTGCCGCAGGTGATGCTAAACTCAGCCGTCCGCCACCGAGATCAATGGGAGGTGGATCCGGAGTTCGCCGCAGCGATTGCGGGCGCAGAGGCCCGCCTCGGATCCCGGGGACGCATCCTGGTCCGGCCGTCGGGGACGGAGCCCAAGATCAGGATCATGGTCGAGGGAGACGACGCCAACGAGATCGAACAGATCGCGCGCGAGCTTGCGGCGTCGGCCACGGCCCGGCTGAACTAGGGCCAAGGGAGGACGGCATGTGCGGCATCGTCGGCTATGTCGGCCCACGCAATGCTGCGCCCATCCTCCTCGAGGGGCTGCGTCGCCTCGAGTATCGAGGCTATGACTCCGCCGGGATCGCCCTGCTCACCGACGATGGGAAGGTCTTCGTCGAGAAGAAGGCCGGCAAGCTCACCAACCTGACCGATCATCTCAACGGTGGGGCGCCGGCAGGCCATCAGGGCATCGCCCACACGCGATGGGCGACCCATGGACGGCCCAACGACACTAATGCGCACCCGCATACCGACTGCACCGGCAGCCTGGCCCTGATCCACAACGGGATCATCGAGAACTATCGCGAGATCAAGGATCGGCTGGCCGCCAAGGGCCACGCCTTCAAGAGCGAGACCGATACCGAGGTTCTCGCACACCTGATCGAGGAGCACTACAGCGGCGACCTGGTGGAGGCCGTACGCGGGGCGCTCAACGAGGTGCGCGGCGCCTACGCCATCGGTGTCATGCATGTCGAACACCCCAACCGGATCGTGGGGGCCCGCATGAACGTGCCGCTGATCGTCGGCCTCGGCGATGGTGAGGGATTCCTGGCCAGCGATGTCCCGGCGATTCTCGAGCACACCAAGAACGTGGTGATCCTGCAGGAAGGCGACATCGCCGACGTGACCGCCGATGGGGTCAGGATCGTGGGGCTGGACGGCGTCAGCGTGACACGCGAGGTGACGCGCATTCGCTGGAATATCGAGGCCGCCGAGAAGGGTGGCTTCCCGCACTTCACGCTCAAGGAGATCTACGAGCAGCCGCACGCCATCCAGGAGGCGCTGCGCGGTCGGGTCGATCTCGCCGGTAACGTCTCGCTCCCCGAGCTGGACGCGATCGAGGAGAAGCTGCGCCGGGTCGAACGCATCTACGTCGTCGGTTGCGGCACGGCGCGCTACGCCGGCGAAGTGGGTGCCTACCTGCTGCAGGAATGGGCGCGTCTGCCGGCCGCGACCCAGATCGGCAGCGAAATGCGCTACTCGCCCCCTCCGATCGACGATCGCACGCTCGTCATCAGCGTCAGCCAGTCCGGGGAGACGGCCGATACGCTGGCACCGCAGAAGCTAGCGGTCGAGATGGGGGCGGTCGTGGTGGTCGTCACCAACGTGGTGGGCAGCGCCATCACCCGGGAGGCAGACGCGGTCTGCTACCTGCAGGCCGGCCCGGAGATCGCGGTCGCCTCGACCAAGGCGTTCGTCACCCAGGTCGTGGTACTCGAGATGATCGCGCTGCACCTGGCGCGTCTGCGCGGGACGCTGAGCGTCCGCCAGCTGCACTCGTTCGGGCTTGCCCTGCGCGAGCTGCCGGCACAGGCTGCCGAGACGTTGAAGCTGGCGCCGCAGGTGAAGAAGCTCGCGCAGCGCTGGAGCGCCGTGCGCGACGTCATGTTCATCGGTCGAGCCCTCGGCTATCCCATCGCCATGGAGGGCGCTCTGAAGCTCAAGGAGCTCTCCTACGTGCACGCTGAGGGCTACGCGGCGGGTGAGCTGAAGCATGGACCGATCGCGCTGCTGGATCCGGAAACGCCGCTGGTGGCGATTGCGACCCGCGGAGCCACCTACGAGAAGGTGATCAGCAATGTCGCCGAGGTGCGGGCCCGCGAGGCGCCGGTGGTGGCCGTGGCGACGGTCGGCGACGAAGAGATCGCGCGCTACGCCCAGGACGTTCTGTACGTGCCCGAGACGCTCGAGGCGATGGCTCCGGTGATCGCCATCCTCCCGCTGCAGCTGCTCGCCTACGAGGTGGCGGTGGCCCGCGGCGCCGATGTCGATCAGCCGCGCAACCTGGCAAAGTCGGTCACCGTCGAATAGCCGCCATCACGCAGCGCCGCGCATGAGCCGCCACCCATGAGCCGCCACGAGATCGGCGTCGACCTGATCGACATCGATCGCATCATCGCGCTGCTCGCTCGCTATCCCGATCGCTTCCGGGAGCGGGTGCTGACCGACGCCGAGGCGCGCTACTGTGGGCAGAAGGCCGAGCGCATCGCCGGGCGCTGGGCCGCCAAGGAGGCGATCAGCAAGGTGCTCGGACTCGGGGTACGCGGAGTTGGCTGGCGCGAGATCGAGGTCCTGCCGAACAGAGCAGGAGCGCCGCAGGTGCGCCTCCACGCCCGCGCCGCTGCGCGCGCCGCACACCTGGGCCTCGAGGACGTGACCGTCAGTATCTCGCACGAGCGTCGCATGGCGGTGGCAGTGGCGGTCGCCCACCACGGTCCGCAGGCGTAGCCGATGGCGATCACGGGACTGACCCAGCGCTGGGTCGCACAGCGCCTGCCGCCCCGCCCGGCGAGAGCCCACAAGGGAACCTTCGGGCGGCTGCTGATAGTGGGCGGGTCGTTCGAGTACGCCGGCGCCGCCATCCTGACCGGGCTGGGAGCGATTCGCGCGGGGGTCGGACTGGCCTGCCTCGCCACGCCCGAGGCGGTGGGCCTCCGGCTGCTCGGAATCGTGCCCGAGCTGACCTCGATGCTGCTGGTCGAGGAGGCGCCGGGCCTGACCGCTCCTGCCGGCTGGCGTCGCCTGGCCAGCGAGGCCCCGTCATTCTCCGCGACCGTGGTCGGCCCCGGGCTCGGCCGCCAGCCATCGACGGCCCGCCGGGCGCGGCACTTCATCGGCGCGCTGCGGCAGCCCGCAGTGGTTGACGCCGATGCGCTCTCCGCCCTGGCCGAGACCGATCGCTGGTGGCGCGGCCTGAGCGGTCCGCTGGTCCTGACACCGCACCCCGGGGAGTTCGCGCGGCTTGCTCGCCTGCCCGAAAGCGAGCGCCTGCCCGACGACGACGCGGCGCGCGCGGAGGCGGCCCGCGAGGCCGCCGTGCGCTGGGGGCAGGTGGTGGTCCTCAAGGGAGCGCATTCGGTGATCGCCTCCCCTGATGGCGAGCTGGTCCGTTCCGATATCGAGAGCCCGGCGCTGGCCACCGCCGGCAGTGGCGACGTGCTGGCAGGCGTGATCGGGGCGTTCTTGGCCGCCGGACTCTCGCCGCTCGATGCGGCCGGCTGCGGAGTCGCGGTGCACGGCGCCGCCGGTCTGCTGGCCGAGGATCGGATCGGCCGTGCCGGCGTGGTGGCCCGCGACCTGGCCAATCTGCTTCCCGAGGCGATCGAGCAGCTCCGCGGCGGACGCGCCACGTGAGAGATTCGGCCCGCAGCCCGCATCGGGCCTGGATCGAGATCGATCACAACGCACTCGTCGCCAACCTGGCGACCCTGCGGGGAATGGCGCCTGCCGGATGCCTGGTGATCGCCGTCGTCAAGGCCAACGCGTACGGACACGGCGCCGTGGAGGTCTCGCGGACCCTGCTGCGGCACGGCGTCGAGCGCCTGGCAGTGGCAACCGTCGGAGAGGGACAGGCCCTCCGCGCAGCCGGCATCACCGAGCCGATCAGCGTGCTGTGGGGGATCGGCGAACCCGAGGCGGGACCAGCGCTGGAGGCTGACCTCGAGCCGATCATCACCGACCTGCGTTCGATCGAGCTCGTCGAGCGCACGGCGGCTGGTCTGGGACGGCGCGCCGCGGTCCAGTTCAAGGTCGACACCGGCCTCGGGCGGCAGGGGAGCGACCCCGCCGACGCCGTGGCACTGGCGCTGCGCGTCGCCCGCAGCCGCCACCTGCGGCTGGTTGGCACCATGACGCACCTGGCCTCCCCCGGCGACGACGATGCGTACACCGACGTGCAGGTGGTTCGCCTGGCGCAGGTGCTCGACGGCATCCGCTCGGCCGGGGTCGACCCCGGCATGATCCATGTCTCCGCCACCGGCGGCCTGCTGGCCGGGGTGGCGCCGTTCGCCGACGCGATACGCCCCGGATTGGGTCTCTACGGCCTCGTCCCGACCTGGGCTGCCGATCGAAACCCGGGGCTGCGCCCTGTGTTGACCCTCAAGGCGAGGGCTCTCCGGATCTTCAAGCTGGCCGCCGGCTCGCCGATCGGCTACGGGCTGCGACATCGGACCGAGGCGGCCACTTGGATCGCCACGTTGGGGATCGGCTACGGCGATGGTTGGCCGAGGCAGCATCTGAACAACGGTTGGGCGCTGGTCAGGGGCGCCCGTCGGCCGATGGTGGGGGCCATCAGCATGGACGGCCTGACGGTCGATCTGGGCGAACGCCATGATGTAACCTACGACGACGAGTTCGTCCTGATCGGCGAGCAGATGAACGCCCGCATCACCGCCGATGAGGTCGCCGGCGAGCGACGAACCATCAACTACGAAGTGACGACCGCCCTCCGCGACCGACTCCCGCGCGTGCATCTGTCGGAGGTCGGCGAGTGAGCGAGCATGCCACCCCGGACCAAGACCGAGGCTGATCACCCCAGCGGAGCCGATGCCGATCTCGGTCGGCTCGCCGACGAGCTGGATCGCCGCGGATTGCGTGCGCCGGCCGCCTTGCTCCTCGACGCGCACCGTCCGCTGCTTCCGCTGCTGCGCCAGGTCGGGATCTTCAGCGGCCCGCTGATCGGTCCGCTCATCGGGGCCCGCCGCATGGCCGGTCTGCAGCGCCTTCTCGACGAGCCACGGGCCTTCGAACAGCTCATTTCACGGCTCGAGGCGCCCGACGCCCCGCAGGGCGAAACCTGATGCCGAACCTCGGAGGGCTGGCCAGCCGGATCGTGTCGTGGGCGGTCAACGCGGTCGCCGACTCGTCGATGCGGCTCGGGCCCGCCCCCACTCTCGTCGCCCTGCTCATCCCGCTGGTCGTCCT
>JAYUGK010000063.1:0-2326 GCA_043738415.1 Chloroflexota bacterium
TTGAATGTGGCCCCGGGGGTGCACTGACCGGCATGGTTCGCCGCATTGCTCCCGAAGCGCGGACCCTTGCTGTCTCTGACGCAGCCGGCGTTGTGACGACCATCGAGGCTCTGCTGGGTGCGCCGGTCGGAGTCCCGGCCTGATGTTCAACAAGATCCTGATCGCCAACCGCGGCGAGATCGCGGTGCGCATCCTGCGAGCCTGTCGTGACCTCGGCGTCCCCGCCGTGGTTGCCTACAGCGAGGCCGATCGCGAGACGTTGGCGGTCAGAATGGCCGATGAGGCGATCTGCATCGGTCCTGCGGAGGCCCGCAAGAGTTACCTCAACCAGCCGGCGCTGGTGTCGGCGGCCCTGATCACCGGCTGCGATGCGGTGCATCCGGGCTACGGTTTCCTCTCCGAGGATGCGGGTTTCGCCGAGGTCTGCGCCGCGCATGAGCTGCATTTCATCGGTCCTCGCGCCGAGGTGCTCGAGCGCTTTGGCAGCAAGTACGCGGTACGCCTCATGATGGCCGCCAATGGACTTCCCACGGTCCCCGGCAGTCGGGGCATCCTCGGCGACCTGCGGGACGCGCTGGAACAGGCCGCGGAGGCCGGCTATCCGGTCCTGCTCAAGCCCTCCGCCGGCGGCGGAGGACGTGGCATGCGTCTGGTCCGCAGTCCGCGCGAGATGGAGACCAGCCTTCCCCTGAGCCGTTCGGAGGCGCAGGCCGCCTTCGGCGACGACAGTGTCTACTTCGAGAAGTGGATCGAGGAGAGCCGACATGTTGAGGTCCAGGTGCTGATCGACCGGCACGGAAACGGGATTCACCTGGGCGAGCGCGACTGCAGCGTTCAGCGGCGCCACCAGAAGATCATCGAGGAGGCGCCCTCACCTGCCATGACCGCTGCCGCTCGGGAGCGGTTGCGCGACCTCGCCATCCGCTCGGCGGTGGCCAGCGGCTACGAGAACGCGGGCACGCTCGAGTTCCTGCTCGATGGCGAAGGCAACAGCTACTTCATCGAGATCAACTGCCGCATCCAGGTGGAGCACCCGGTGACCGAGATGCTGACCGGGATCGACATCGTCGCCGAGCAGATCCGCCTGGCCGCCGGCGAGAAGCTCTCCCTGACCCAGGACCAGGTCGAGCTCCGCGGCCACGCCATCGAGTTCCGGATCAACGCGGAGGATCCTGGAGACAACTTCGCGCCGCAGACCGGCACGATCGACGAGTTGGTCCTGCCCGGCGGCCCGGGCGTGCGGATCGACACGCACCTGTTCGTCGGCTACGAGGTTCCGCCGTTCTACGACTCGCTGCTCGGCAAGCTGATCGTGTGGGGCCCAACTCGCGACATCGCCCTGGCCCGGGCGCGGCGCGCCCTCGGTGAGTTCCATATCGCCGGCGTCAAGACCAACCTGCCGTTTCACCGCGGCATCGTCGACAACGCGGCATTCCTCGGCGGTGAGGTGAGCACCAACCTCCTCGACCGGGTCGGCCCGGCCGCGTTCGTGGCCGGTGGCAGCTGACATCAGATGGAGACCGACGAGCGCCCGATGACCACCGATACCACCGTCGACGCGGACCTCAGTCTGCCGCTCGAGGCGGCCGACATCATGCGCATCATTCCGCACCGCTACCCGTTCCTGCTGATCGACCGGGTGCTCGAGCTTGAGCCGGGCAAGCGGGTAGTGGCGGTCAAGAACGTCACGGCCAACGAGCCGCAATTCACCGGCCATTTCCCCGAGCGACCGATCATGCCCGGCGTGCTGATGGTCGAGGCGCTGGCGCAGGCTGGCGCGGTGGCCGTCCTGTCGCTGCCGGAGTATCGCGGCAAGCTCGCGCTGTTCGCCGCTATCGACGATTGCCGCTTCCGCCGCACGGTGCTGCCGGGCGACCAGCTGGTGCTCACCGTCGAGCTCGAGAAGCTGCGCGGACAGTTCGGCCGCGCGCGCGCCGTGGCGAGCGTCGGCGGAGAAGTCGCGGTCGAGGCGACGATCAGCTTCGTCATTCCTCGCGACCAATCGATCGCCGGGGGGCGCCGTGGCTGACCGCTGGCATCGAACAAGCGCCGCCGAGCGCGGCGATCGACGAGTGGTGGTGACCGGGATGGGTGCGATCACCCCGATCGGCAACGACGTGCCGTCGTACTGGGCGGCGCTGATCGCCGGCAGAAGCGGGATCGACCACATCAGATCGTTCGACCCCTCGCGCCTTGACAGTCGCATCGCCGGTGAGGTGAAGGACTGGGACGCCGACCTGGTGATGCCACGCAAGGAGGTCCGTCGCAACGACCGTTATGTGCACTTCGCGTGGGGCGCCTCGGCCGAAGCGCTGCGCGACGCCGG
>JAYUGK010000064.1:0-2319 GCA_043738415.1 Chloroflexota bacterium
ACGGGGTACGGACCGCTCCGCTCGACGCTCTCCACCATCGCACGGGCGAGGCCGACTGCCAGCAGCGCCCAGCGGCCGTCGGCGAAGCGCTCGGCGTGGCGCACCTCGACGACGGTCCCGACCCGCGCGCTGACCGGCTGCCTGGCCGGATCGGCTCCCACCTCGGGGCCCTGGGTGATCATGCTCACCACGAAGCGACCGGCGAACGGTGAGCCGTCGGCCAGAACGTCACGGATCATGGTCCGATAGCGCTCCTCGAATATGTGAAGCGGCAGCGGCAGATGCGGAAACAGGACGGCGTGGAGCGGGAAGTGCGGCAGCTGCATGACTGGCCCGATGGTGGCACGCCGGCCCAGTTCTGGCAAAGCGACCGGGGGGACGGCAGGCGCCTGGTCGCCGGCCACCGGCGGTCGCCGGACAAGGACCCATGGGTCACTGATCAGCCTGGAAGTCTCCGCGCAAGTGCATTTCGGGCTCCGACCCAGTCGGCGTGACGCTGGGGGAAGACATGCGGCGGCTGACTGGCCGATGGGACTCCTCCGAGTGACACCCGTACGCGCGGGACGAGCTCGGGCTAGGTCTGGTCGATGAACTCCATGTCGATCTGCGCCCGCTGCAGCTTCCCGGAATAGTCGATGTAGACGCTCTTCCACTCGCTGAAGAAGTCGAGGGACGCCTGCCCCACCTCGCGGTGGCCGTTGCCGGTCGCCTTGGTGCCGCCGAACGGCAGGTGGGCCTCCGCGCCGATGGTGCCGTGGTTCACGTACCCAAGCCCCGAATCGAACTCGCGGATGCTGCGGAAGGCGAGGTTGATGTCGCGGGTGAAGAGCGAGGTCGAGAGGCCGTACTTGACGGAGTTCACGATCCGCACGGTCTCCTCCCAGTTGTCCACCGGAATGACCGATGTGACCGGACCGAAGATCTCCTCCTGGGCGATGCGCGCATCCCATTTCACCTCGGTGAAGATGGTCGGCTGGAAGAAGCTTCCCTTTGCCAGGCCTCCCTCGCGCGCCGCCTCGCCACCGATCACCAGCTGCGCCTCTCCTCGACCGATGGCGGCATACGCTGCAATCCGCTCTACCGCCTTGTCGTTGATGACCGGCCCGACATCGGTCCCTTCCACCAGCCCGTCGCCCAACACCAGCGAGGCCACACGCTTGCGGAGCGCCTCGACGAACTCGTCGTGGACGTTGCGATGGACGATCAGCCGGGACGCCGCCGTGCAGCGCTGCCCGCTCGTCCCAAAGGCCGACCAGACGGCGCTGTCCAGGGCGAGGCCAAGGTCCGCGTCCTCCCAGACCACGATCGGGTTCTTGCCGCCCAGCTCGAGGGAGACGCGCTTGAGCGTTTTGGCGGCGCGGGTGCTGATCTCGACGCCGGTATCGGTGTGGCCGGTGAAGCTGATGACGCGCACATCCGGATGCTCGACGATGGCGTTGCCGACCTCGCCGCCGGAGCCGGTCACGATGTTGACCACGCCGTCCGGGATGCCGCCCTCCATCAGCAGCTCGACGAAGCGGATGGCGCAGGCCGGCGTGTCGCTGGCCGGCTTGATCACGGCGGTGTTGCCGCAGATCAGCGCCGGGAAGAGCTTCCAGCCCGGGATCGCCACCGGGAAGTTCCAGGGGGTGATGATGCCGACCACGCCGATCGGCTTGCGAATGGCCATCGCGAACTTGTCCGGCATCTCCGACGGCACCGTCTGCCCAAACAGACGCCGCCCCTCGCCGGCCATGTAGTAGGCGACATCGATCGCCTCCTGCACGTCGCCGCGCGCCTCGGTCAGCACCTTCCCCATCTCGCGGGTCATGAGCCGCGACAGCTCTTCCTTGTGCTCGGCCAGGATGCGCGCCACCTTGAACAGGATCTCCCCGCGCTTCGGCGCCGGCATCATCGACCAGGCAGGGAACGCGGCCCTGGCCGCCGCTACGGCGGCGTCCACATCGGCCGGCCCGCTCGCCGGGAAGGTGCCGATCACGTCCTCGTGGTTGGCCGGGCTGACGCTGTCGAAGGTCTTGCCCGACTGCGCTGCGACCCAGTGGCCGCCGATCAGATTCTTGTACGCAATGGTGGCGATGGTCACGGTGGGGGGCTCCTCATTGGCAGCGACGAAGGGCGATGGTTTCGAGGGGTGTGGGACTCGATTGTACGGCCGACATTGCATGCAAACATCGGGCCGCCATTTCGGCCGGTTGGTCAGGGAGCGTATGATCGAGATCGAAGGGGAGAACGTGAAGGTGGTCTATCGATCACTTGGAGCCGCCCTCGTGGGCGCATCGACCGTTCTGGTCGCGCTCTGGCTCTCGCGATCGGTCCTTC
>JAYUGK010000065.1:0-2310 GCA_043738415.1 Chloroflexota bacterium
ACAGCCCTGGGCGCCTCAGCTGTTGATCCTGCGTGCCGGCGCTGCGCACGCGAATGGAGGTGGACGTGCGCGGCCAGACCTGGCGACCAGCGCGTGCCACGTGGCAGCAACACGGACGCCAGGTCAAGCGGGAGGCCATCGATGAAGTCGCGCAGCAGGAGGCCGAGCCGCCCGTCGCGGTGTGCCATCAGCGCAAGCGGCGCCAGGAAATGCTCGCAGAACTGCCGGTACGGCTTCCACGGCTCGTCCGGGCGCGCACGCTCGAACGACAAGGTGTCGATCAGGACCGCCCGGCCTTTGTCGAACTGGACGTTGTAGGCGCTGGCATCGCGGAGTGTCATCCCGTGCTCAGCGGCCACGGCCTGCGCTTCGAGCGTCAGCAGGGCCGCGTCCTTCAGCTGTGAGAAGGACCACTCGTATGGGTATGAGATGAAGCCGATCTCCCGCGGTCGGATGACCGCCACCGCGCCGGGCTCGGGCGCGAGATCCAGCTCTGCAGGTTCATCGGGAACCAGCAGGCCTTTCTCGATCAGACCCGCGTGCAGCCCGGACGAGCTGAAGAGCGACCAGTCGTCGGCAATGCGCAGGTTGATCTGCCGGTAGAGCACCCCATCGCGGCGGAAAACGAAGCCGCTGGGGTCGCGGTAGGAGCCTGGCTCGCGCTCCGCGGCCGGGCGGTCGATCACTCCGGATCGGGGGGCGTGACGCCCTTCTTGTCAACCGGCTGTAGCGTGCGCCGGAACTTTGCAATCGTCGAGCGGATGGCGTTACGGAAGAAGAAGGGAATCGACACGACCGTGGCGATGATCGCCTGGATCACCAGGCTGCCCGCCCCCGGGTCGATGTAGGCAAAGAGAAGTCTCATGTTCCGAGGATAGTACGCCGCGCAATCTGGTCACGCGCTCCCGCCAGTAGGCCGACCACCAGGAAGGTGGCGTAGGTGGAGTGTGCCCGCGGGGCAACAAGCATCACCGCCACCGAGATCGCGACCCACACGAACGGTGACCGGACCCACGCCAGCCAGGCGGCTAGCCCGGCAGCGGCCACTCCGACTACCGCCCATGCGACCGGCGAGACGTAGTAGTAGAGGCTGAACGAGGCGCCCGGATCGGTCGAATAGCCGCTCAGGTCGGACAGCAGCATGGGCGCGAGCAGGATCGCCGTTGCAGCCACGGCGATAGCGGTGCGCCGCCACTCGCGGCGGGCGAGGTACACGAGCAGGTAGAGGATCGGCACGGCCTTGAGAGATGCTGCAACGGCGATCCATAGCGGCCCGCTCCTGCGCGAGACCCCAAAGGCGAGCATCGCCACCACCAGCGGCTGCACGTTGCCCACCTGGACCAGGCTGAAGAACATCGGGGTCAGGAGAAGGACGAGCGCCAGCGCGGCCGCAGTTCGGAGTCGAATGAGCGCCCACAGCACGGTTCCCGAGGCGACTGCGAGGCCGATCCCCCACGCCACCT
Organism: Chloroflexota bacterium; assembly: GCA_043738415.1. Classification (GTDB taxonomy): domain Bacteria; phylum Chloroflexota; class Limnocylindria; order QHBO01; family QHBO01; genus CF-167. Next base: position 1,464 of record JAYUGK010000065.1, read on the forward strand.
CGGCGACCTGCCGCGGCAGGTAGCTGAGCGGGACCCAGGCATAGGCGAACCACGGCGCGTACCGGAACACCCGGTAGCTGTCGGGATCACTCGGACCGCCGTACAGCGGCAAGCCATCGCGGATCCGGTGCGCCGCCTCCCAATAGGCTCCGACATCCTCGAAGTGCCAGTTCCCCATCCTCAGCCAGATGTCGGTCAGCGCGAAGAAGAGAAGGAGCCCGATCGCCAGCCGCGCCGGCCAGCGCCTCCGGCGAGCATCCGAGGTGACGGCGGCATTGGTCGTGGAAGGCATGGTCGAAAGAGTATCGTCTGGCGGGTATGCGCCGATCGCCCTGGCTTCCACGCACGCGCGGCGGTTGGCTGCGTCTTGCGGCAGCGGCCGTCCTCATGTCGCTGGTGGGGTATGCGTTGCTGAGCTACGCCATCTCGCGCGAGTTGGGCAGCGATGTGGCGGCCTATTGGGGTGCTGCCGAGCGGCTGCGGATTGGCGAGCCGCTGTACGTCAGCGGGGCCGCCAACGCCTCCGACCTGTACCGATACGCCCCCTGGTTTGCGTACGCGTGGGTGCCCGTCACCTACCTCCCCCGGGAACCGGTGACCGCCGGCTGGGTGGGCCTGATGCTCGCTGCGGCGCTGGCCTCGTTGCTTCCCCTGCTGGTGCGCGGACCAAGCGGTTGGGCGGCCTTCGCGTTCCTTGCTCCGTCCCAGCTGGAGGGGGCCGTCTACGGGAACGTGCAGCCGCTCCTGGTGCTAATGCTGCTGTGGGGCGTCGAGCGACGTTCAGGGCCGCTGTGGATCGCGCTCGGGGCCTCGTTGAAGGGCGTGCCGGTGCTGCTCGCTATGGTGT
>JAYUGK010000066.1:0-2307 GCA_043738415.1 Chloroflexota bacterium
GCGGCCGTGGCGGAATCGGCCGATATCACGCTCAACTGACGATACGCACAAGAAGAGAGAGACAGCATGAAAGTGATCCTGAAACACGACGTGAAGGGACTCGGCCACGCGGGCGACGTCAAAGAGGTCAAGGACGGCTACGCCCGGAACCTCCTCTTTCCGAGCGGTGCGGCCGGGATCGCCGACGCGGGCGCCCTGAAGAACTGGGAGCGCCACCGCGCAGAGCGCGATGAGCGTGAGCGCGCCATCCGCACCGAGGCCGATGCCACCGCTGCCCGTCTGCGCGAGCTGACGCTGGAGATCGCCGTCAAGGCCGGCGAGAAGAGCCGTCTCTTCGGGTCGATCACCACCACCCAGATCGCCGAGCTGATCGCGCAGCACGGCATCGAGGTGGATCGGCATGACATCCATCTGCGGCAGCCGATCAAGACGCTCGGCGAGTTTTCGGTCGCGGTGCGGATCATGGCCGGCGTCGAGGCACAGCTCACGCTGCGGGTGACCCCCGCCTAGCTGTCCTTGCCGCGGAGGTTGTTGACAGGAGCCCGTTGTGGGGCTCGCCCGCCGCCGTGCGGGCATGACCCATGGCACGTGGCCAATGAGGTTGGCACAGCCGAGGCAGCGTGACCGGGTCCTCCGTGCGGGTTATGGCCGTGGCATGGCCATAACGGCCAACTTCAGGCCGCTGGTTGGCCCTCCGAGCCACCCCACGGCGAATCAGCCATGCAGAGGGGATCGCGGCCTCCATCTTGGCAGTTGTAGCCACCAGGCGACCGTGGCCGAGGGACCGGGCGCCGGCGACGGTTCACGCACCATTGCGAGAGCACCGAGGTCTGCGTCCCTGAGATGGTCGAGAGGGGCCGGCCGGGCTTCCCCATTTCGTACATAGGGCCCGCTGCTGCGCGTGGCACGCAGGCGTGGGCTGCCGCGGACCTCCGATCCGTCGTGCGACAGCGACGGGCTCAAGATTCCGCTGGGGACAAGCGGGCCGTGCTGCGCGACACACGACCTGTCGAGAACATGCGTTCGAATCGGGAACGACTCTCCACATCCGGTCCACCGCGCGCGCCTCGTTATCCCCAATGGCTCGGATGTTTCGGGGATTTCCCTATTGCCAATTGCCTCAGCCTTGGGACAAGCGATCCACGCATAGCAGGGGGAACCCATCGGTGTGCAAATGAGCATCGACAAGCTGGCACCCCAGGCGGTCGAGGGCGAGCAGAGCGTGCTCGGTTCGATCCTGATCGACCCCGAGGCGATCCTCAAGGTCGCCGACTTCCTGCACCCGCCCGACTTCTACCGCCAACAGCACGCGGATATCTTCGAGGCGATGCTCGGCCTGCACGGCCAGCGCGAGCCGATCGACCTGGTCACCCTGGCCGACGAGCTGTCGCGCCGCGACCGGCTCGAGGCGATCGGCGGGCCCGCCTACCTGGCCAGCCTGATGAACGTGGTGCCGACCGCGGTCCACGTCGAGCACTACGGCCGGATCGTGGAACGCAAGGCGGTGCTGCGCAACCTGATCGCCGCCGCCGGCAAGATCGCCGCCGTTGGCTACGAGGAGGCCAACGATGCGGAGGCTGCCATCGACCGGGCCGAGGGGATCCTGTTCGAGATCAGCCAGCGACGCACGGTCGGCGGCTTCGAGTCGCTGGCGACCCTGCTCGGCCAGGCCTATGACCGGCTTGAGTATCTCCACGAGCACCGCGGGCAGATCCTGGGGATCCCCAGCGGCCTTTCACAGCTTGACGCGCTGCTCGGTGGCTTTCAGCCATCGGACCTGATCATCCTGGCTGCTCGGCCCAGCGTGGGAAAGACGAGCCTGGCGCTGAACATCGCCCAGCACGCCGCGGTGCACGAGGGCAAGAAGGTCGGGGTCTTCTCGCTCGAGATGAGCAAGGAGCAGCTGGCGCTGCGGCTTCTCTCCGCCGAATCGGGCATCAACCCGCGTCCGCTGCAGAGTGGCTTTGTCGACGAGACCGACTGGACCAAGATCGCCCAGGTCATGAACGACATGCATTCGGCACCGATGTGGATCGATGACTCGCCGGTGCTCACCGTGCTCGAGCTGCGGACCAAGGCGCGGCGGCTGGAGGCCGAGCAGCGCGGGATGGACCTGCTGATCGTCGACTACCTGCAGCTGATGCAGGGGAACTCGTCGCAGCGCGAGCCGAATCGCGTCCAGGAGGTGAGCGAGATCAGCCGCGGGCTCAAGCAGCTCGCCCGCGAGCTGCGCGTGCCGGTGATCGCCCTTTCCCAGCTGTCGCGCGGCGTTGAGCAGCGCGGTTCGGCAGAGCCACGCCTCTCCGA
>JAYUGK010000067.1:0-2300 GCA_043738415.1 Chloroflexota bacterium
TCACCTCGGCCGTGCGGGCGCGCACGACGCCGCCAACTCCCTGCCGCGCCAGGAAGGCGGGGTAGTCGAACCCGTCGAAGGCCTCGGGTGCCTCCACCGAAGCCGCCACCGCCACCCGGTCGCCGATCTGCAGGGGCAGTGAGCGCGGCAGACGGATCAGCAGCCGCGCGCGCACCGGCCTCCCGTCGCCAGCGCCGAGGCTCACCTGGTCGAGGATCGCCTGCTGGGAGCTGCCGTTCGGTCGCGGCTCGTCGACAAGTGTTCCCGCCAGCTGAAGCTCCCCCCGACCAACGAGCTCGCCCACGCTTCCCGGACCGGTGGGTAGCACGGCCGCCCCTCCGCGCAGCAGGCCCAGCAAGAGACCGAGGACGCAGGCGGCACCGACCACGAGCATCCCCGCCGACGGTCGGCGGGCGAGCATCGCGAGGATCAGCAGGGCGCCGATCATCCCCCCGGCCGCACCCGCCAGGGTAGCTGCGCCCAGCTGAGCATCCGCCGCCAGGATCCCCAATGTGCATCCCGCCAACATTCCGGGGAGTGCGAGCCGCGTGGCCATCGGAGATGTCAGCCTCAGCTGACTGTCACGAGATCGCGGATCTTCTCCAGTTGGGCGCTGGTCAGCACCTTGCGCTCGACCAGCTCGTCGAGCGTTCCAAATGGCTGCTCCGACCGCCCTGCGACGATCTTTTGGGCCGTGACTGGGCCGATCCCCGGCAGCGCATCGAGCTCGTCTGACGAGGCGTGGTTGAGGTCGACCAGCCCGCTGTCGCCACCCGAGGTGGCCCCACTGCTTGAGGTTCCCAGCATCGGCACCAGCACCTGCTGACCGTCGCGGAGGATGGCGGCCAGATTGACCTGGGCGGCGGCCGCCAGCAGGTCAACCGCCGGGGAGTAACCGCCGACAGCGTCGATCGCATCGGCGACCCGGGCTCCGACCTCCAGCCGTACGATCCCCGGACGCAGGACGCCCCCCTCGACGTCAACGACCACGCCTGTCCCGGACTGTGATGCGGAGGGAAGCTGCGAGAACGGATCCAGCAGCTGGTCGCTGCTCGGATCGGCGGCGGGGCCGGATGCGAGGAGCAGCCAGCCGCCCAGCGCGATGGCGGCCACCGCGCAGGCGAGTGCCGCGGCGGCGATCCGGTCGCCGATGGTCACCGGCCTCCTCCCGTCGTGGGAGGCGAGCGGGTTGGCTTATTGACCTGTCCGGGGCCTGGCGTCCGGGCACTCGACGCCCGACCCCGGAAACAGGAAGCGGAGCCTAGCGGGAGGCCCCTTACCCTTCGATTACCGGCGGCTCACCTGGCACCCTACGATCGCCGCAAACTGGCCGGCCATGGCCCTAGGAGGGGCAAGGCGTTAAAGGCGCGGGCCCATAGGACATCGGATACGGGCCGGTCAGGACGGAGAAGCTGCGTACCAGAAGGCCGATCGGTGGACCCTGGTCAGCAACGACCCTCCGTCCATTTGGTCGTACTAGAAGCCAGGCCGGACCGCTCAAGCCATCCCGCCTGGGGCGGGGCCAGTGGCAAGCTCAGTCCTCAGCTCACCGCTTTCTTCACGAGCGCGCCGATGCTTGCCTCGTCGGCGGCGGTCAGCTCCTTCAGCGCGAAGGAGGTCGGCCACATGGCGCCGTCGTCCAGGTGCGCCTCGTCGCTGAAGCCGAACGTCGCGTACCTCGACTTGAACTTGTCCGCGCTCTGGAAGAAGCAGACGACCTTGCCGTCCTTGGCATACGCGGGCATCCCGTACCAGGTCTTCGGCGAGAGGTCCGGCGCGCTGGCCTTGACGAGGGCGTGGAGCCGCTCGGCCATGGTGCGATCCGGCGCCGGCATCTCCGCGATCTTCGCGAGCAGGTCGCTTTCTCCGTCCGCCTTGCCCGCTCGCGAGCGCGTGGCCTTCAGCTCCCGGGCACGCTCCTTCATCGCGGCTCGTTCCTCAGGCGTGAACCCCTCGTTCGCCGTGTCGTCCACGGCGGTGCGCTTGGCGAACTTCTTCGTGTCGGTCATTGGAGCTTTCCTCTCTGCGGGATCTGATGCATCGACCCTCATGCTAGGGAGCCGCCGCGGCCGCGGCTTCTCCGAAACTGCTCGATCGCATTGCCATCCCGGCCTCCACCCGCCGCCGCTGCAGGTAAGGTGCGGCGTCTCCCCGAAGACGGCGCGGAAGCTGCGGATGAAGTGCGCCTCGGAGAGATGGACCACCGCCGCACCCTAGTCCCGCGGGCTGACGATGTTGACCAGCCGACCGGGGATCTGGATTACCTTGGCCGGAGCGCGTCCCTTGAGGTAGGCCTGCAC
>JAYUGK010000068.1:0-6824 GCA_043738415.1 Chloroflexota bacterium
CATCGGACCCGCCGCTCCCATTGAGGGTGAAGCTGCGCACGGTGTTGGTCACCAGCGTCAGCGGCTGGTGCTCGGCGAAAGCGCGCAGCCAGTCGGGCATGGTATCGGTCGGCACGAAGGCGCTGGAAGCGAAGGTAAGCGGGAAGACGGTCATGAAGATCAACCCCTGGAGCGCCTCGGGGGTCCGTACGAAGGCGCCCATCGCCACGCCGACCCACGACAGAGCGAAGCCGAAGGTGAGCATCACGCCGACCGCCAGGAGTGCCCCGCCGAGGCCGCCCGCCGGCCTGAACCCGACCGCCACCCCCACCACCGTCATGACGGTCACCGCGAGCATGGCGCGCATCAGGTCGGTCAGCGTGCGCCCGGTCAGCACCGATGACTGCAGCATGGGGAGGGATCGAAATCGGTCGATCATGCCGTTCTTCAGGTCGTTTGCCAGCAGCACGCCGGTGTACATGCCGGCGAAGGCGATCGTCTGCACGAAGATGCCGGCCATCAGGTAGTTGACGTAGGTCGTCCCCTGGATCGGGATGGCACCGCCAAAGACGAAGCGGAAGAGCACCACGAACATGATCGGCTGAAGCGTGACGTCAATCAGCAACTCCGGCGTGCGACGGATGTGGCGCAGGTTGCGCTTGACCATCTCGAGCGAATCGGCGACCCACCAGCGCAGGCTCATGACGCGATCTCTTCCGGCGCCGATGTCTCCGCGCCTGCCGGCTTGCCGGTGAGCGCCAGGAAGACCTCGTCGAGGGTCGGGCGACGGAAGCCGACGTCGTCCACCTCGATGCCTGCGGCATCCAGCTCGCGCACCGCTCGCGTCAGCATCCCGCCATGCGACGAGACCGGCACGCTGACATGCCGCGCACCGGCGTCGACGTAAGCCTCTTCGCCGCTCAGCGCGGCCAGCGCCGACGCGGCTGCAGGCACCTGCGCCTCGTTGGTGATCACCACCTCGAGGCGCTCGCCGCCGGTGCGGCGCTTCAGCTCCAGCGCCGTCCCTCGGGCGATCAGCAGGCCGTGGTCGATGACCGCGATGTCATCGGCCAGGCGGTCGGCCTCTTCGAGGTACTGCGTGGTCATCAGCACGGTCGTGCCCCCCTTGGCCAGCTCGGCGATCAGATCCCACATCGACAGGCGTCCTCGTGGATCGAGCCCGGTGGTCGGCTCGTCCAGAAAGAGGACCGGCGGACGGGCGACGAGGGCTCCCGCCAGGTCCAGTCGACGCCGCATCCCCCCCGAATAGGTCTTGGTTATGCGATCCGCGGCGTCGACGAGGTCGAACCGCTCGAGCAGGTCCGATGTTCGGGCACGAGCCTCCAAGGCGGACAGCCGGAAGAGCCGGCCGATCATCTCCAGGTTCTCTCGACCGGTGAGGACCTCGTCCAGGGTGGCGTTCTGGCCGGCCACCCCGATCTTGCCGCGCACCTCTGCGGCATGGCGCAGCACGTCGAAGCCGGCAACCTCGGCGCGGCCGGCATCGGGGCGGATCAACGTGGTCAGGATGCGAATCGCCGTCGTCTTGCCGGCCCCGTTGGGGCCGAGCAGCGCCAGGATGGTGCCTTCCTGGACGTCGAGGTCGAGGCCGCGCAGAGCATGGGTGGTGCCGTAGTGCTTCTGCAGCCCTTCGGTCACGATCATCGCTCGGCTCATGGCCGGCGGATGGTAGCGGAGATTGGTTCGAGGCGCCAAGGAACGGTCCAAAGGTCCGATCTCAAGAGGCCTGGTGGGCCTCGCTGGCTCCGCGCCAGGTCGTCCAGCGTGTGCCGTACGAGGTCAAAGGCGAAGGAGGATCGTATGCGGGTCCTGATTGCAGCCGCCAGCAAGCGCGAGTCGACGAGATCTCGGCGTGGGAAAGTGAGATCGCTCGAAAGCTGGCTCGCCAGCGGGTCGCCGGCGCTCGGTAGGCCACTCTGCGGCTGACCGCACCCCGGCGCAACCTCAACTGCGGCGCGGCCTGACGGTGTACGGCATCCGCCAGGCGGGAGCAGTGAACGGCGCGCCGAAGTACCCGATCAGCGATGCTATGAGCCCTCCGCGCAGCTCCAGGATGAAGGCGGTCTTCCAAACGGAATCGTCGTGGTATATCTCATCCACCTCCACCACGGCCAGGTCTCCGTCGCGACGAATCTGCCGGATGTGGAAAGTGGGCGGGTTGGGGAAGGCCTCGTGCATCGCGCGCTGGGACTGCCGCCCCTCGATCCGCTCGCCCGATTGGGGGTAGGTCTCGACCAGGTCATCGGTGACGTAGGTCGAGAAATCGGCGAATCGCCGCTCGTTGAAAGCCGTGAAGGCGGCCTGTACCGCCGCTGCAAACGCTGGATCGGTCATCGATCTGCTCCCTAGTGCATCGGCGCCGGTTGGCCCGCGAGCGAAGAATAGGACGGTTCCCAGGGGACCGTGGTTCTCAGATCATTCCCATCATCCGGCCTCAGAGTCGGATCGGTGAACCCCTGGCAGATGCCCATCTGGGATACCCTCTGGCCGATGGAGGGCAGCCATGCACCTGCTGGTCGTTGAGGACGATCCTCGCCTGGGTCGGCTCCTGATGCGCATGCTGCAAGAGGACCGTCACCTCGTGGAGCTGACCGCCTCGGGCGAAGAGGCCCTCGAGATCGCGGAGGCGGGGAGCGGAATCGACGCCATGATCCTGGATATCGGCCTGCCGGACATCCCCGGCACGCAGGTCGCCAGGCGGCTGCGGGCGACTGGTTCGCGGCTGCCGATCCTGATGCTCACGGCCCGCGACGCGGTCGAGGACCGGGTCAAGGGACTGGACGCGGGCGCCGATGACTACCTGGTCAAGCCGTTCGCATTCCAGGAGCTGTCGGCGCGCCTTCGGGCACTGTCCCGCCGCGTCTCAGCGGAGGCGCGCGACGCGCAGGCCATCCAAAACGGACCGATCGAGCTGGACGAGGCTCGCCGCCTGGTCACCGTCGACGGGACGCCGATCGACCTGAGCCCCCGTGAGTTCAGCCTTCTCGAGTGCCTGCTCCGTCATCCGGGGCAGGTGCTCAGCCGCGACCAGCTGCTCGACTACGCCTGGCCGTACGGCGACATCCTCACGCACAACACGGTCGACACCTACATCCACTACCTGCGGCAGAAACTCGGGGCTGCCAGCGATCGCATCTACACCGTGCGTGGCGTCGGATATCGGATGGCCGGGGCGTGAGCGGCTTCTCCACCCCCCGACAGCCCACGGACGCCCGACTGCTCAGCCGCGTCCGGCGCCGCCTGGTGGCCTGGAGCGCAGGGTCGACGCTCGTGCTGCTGCTGATCCTCGGGTCAGCGCTCTACTTCAGCGTGGATGCATCGCTGGCCGGGGCGGGGCGAACCCAGCTTGATACCCAGGCACGCTCGGTCCGCAACTTCTTGGAGCATCTGCCGGTGGGCGGTTTGACCGAGCCGGACAATGACCCCGGCGATCCCCCGATCGGTCGCGCCGCATTCGGTGGGCCGGGTTCGGGGACGATCTCGATCATCATCGACGAGGCGGGCGCATTCCTGGGCCAGGAGCCGGTTGACACCACCGATCTGCCGATCAAGGACGGGGTATCCGCAGCGGCGGCAGGTGGCGTTGATGTCCGACTTGCCTCGGTGCACGGCGCGCCGGTACGCGTCTGGAGCGAGACGGTGCAGGTCGACGGCCAGCCGCGTGTCCTGCAGGTGATCCAGGATCGCACCGCCGAGCAGCGCACTCTGACGGTCCTGTTGATCGTCCTGTTGGGGGGTGGCCTTGCGGTGCTGGCGCTCGCCGCCGCGGTCGGCTTCGTGTATGCCGGCCGTGCCTTGGTCCCCATCCGCGAATCGCTTCAACGTCAGCGCGAGTTCGCCGCCGATGCGAGTCACGAGCTACGCACGCCGCTGGCCATCGTGCGCAGCAGCGTCGAGCACCTGCGTCGCCATCGGGCGCAGCGAGTCTCCGAGGTGGGTGACGCGCTGGTGGACATCGAGACCGAGGTCGATCACCTCACCAGCCTGGTCGACGACCTGTTGTTGCTGGCTCGCACCGACTCCGGGGTGGTTGAGTTGCGGAGCGAGCCGGTTGACCTGGCCGACATGGCCGGAGAAGCGCTGCAACGGCTGGGTCCGCAGGCGGCGGCTCGTGGCGTCGAGCTGCGGCTGGACGCCGCCCCGGTCACGGTTGACGGCGACTCGGACCGGATCCGGCAACTGTTCACCATCCTGATCGACAACGCGATCCGGCATTCACCGTCGGGAGGCACCGTGACGGTCGGCGTCCACAGGGAGGCGCAGCCGGGGCTGTCCGTGGAGGACGGAGGCCCAGGTATCCGCCCCGACGACCTGCCGCACCTGTTCGATCGCTTCTGGCGGGCGGCCGACGCGCCGTCGGGTGGTACCGGACTGGGCCTTTCCATAGCTGCATGGATCGCAGAACACCACGGCGGCACCATTAGCGCCTCGAATCGCCCGACAGGTGGAGCCCGCTTCGAGGTCCACCTGCCCCGCAGCTAACCGCTCCAGGGCCACCTCCCCGCCACTGGCGATCGCAGTCGCATGGCGCGGCGACAGACTCAGCTACATGGAGTTGACTATCGGCATTGTCCGTGGCGCTGGGTATGCGGCGCTGCCGGCCGTGCCGAGCGTCGTGGTGGCGGGCCATCACGCTCGCCCTCTTCTTCGGCGGCGCCGGCTCGTTCTGGAGCCCAGTGAAAGACGTCTTTTCGGCGATCACGCTGCTATTGCTGATCCTGCCGGTGGTGGCCGTCGCGCTGCTGGTCGGAGATGACGCAGGATGGTGGTTCTGGGCGGTCAGCATCCTGGCGGTGATCGGAATCATTCCGGTGGCCGCGTGGGGGATCGCGATCGTCTACAGCGCGTTCACGCACGATCTCCGTCAGCCACTTCGGCTGGCTGATGCTTGCCACGCTGGCCGGGTCCGGCGTGCTGGCGGTTGCCGCCATCGCGCTGTCGGGATGGCCGGTGGCGGTGTTCGGCGCCGGGCTGAGGGTGGTGCTCTGTGCCTGGCTCCTGGCCCTGGGCCTCGATCTGTTGGCCCGAGCCTGAGCTATTCCTCCGCTCGATAGGTCGCGGCGTGCACCGGCGCTTCGTGAATCGCTGTTTGACGCAGCATGCCCGCGCCGGTGTTGACGAAGCGATGTGCCATGCCAGCCGGCACGATCACCACGTCGCCGGCCACCGCGTCAAAGGTGTCGTCGCCCACAAAGTAACGCGCACCGCCATCGTGCAGCACGAAGACCTCTGCATACGGATGGGCATGCTCCCCTGGGCCGCTGCCGGGCACCACCTGCGAGTGATAGGCCGAGGTCTTCAGCCCATATCGGGCCCCCTGCAGGTAGCGGACCGCTCCGCCGTCGTGTGTGACCGTAATCGCGAGCAGGTCCAGCTCGGAACTGCGAATGTGCCGCGCCTCAGTCATCGGTGCCCTCCGTTCGATGCGAAAAGAGGCCCGGCGATTGCTCGCCGAGCCTCTCTCGTCGGTGCTACGCCTAGCGTCGGCTGTTGAAGCAGCTGCTGCAGTAGACCGGCTTGGAGCCGGTTGGCCGGAACGGGACACGAGCCTCGCCGCCGCAACTGTCGCAGGTGGCGGTGAACATCTCGCGCTCGGCTCCGTAATTGGAGCCGCTGCCGTAGCCGCCGCCGCTGCCGTAGCCGGAGGGGCCGCCATAGCTGGACCCGCCGCTGTCGCCGCGAGCGGCCTTCTTGGCGGCGCGGCACGCCGGGCACCGCCGCGGCTCGCTGAACTCTTTCTCGGCGTAGAACTGCTGGTCCGTCGCCAGGAAGGTGAACGGCTGCGTGCAGTCGACGCAGGTCAGGGTCTTATCGGTATAGGTGGATGGGTACAAAGAAAACTCCTTCTCGTGCGGCCTCAGCGATCCTGACTCGCCGAAAGCCGTGAGGAGGAGTGAACGTCGATGCCGCGGATGTCTGAAGCCCCGCAGAGGGGCGATGTGGCGGTACCGTACCAGAAAGCCGCCGGGAGCGCCATCCCCTGCGCAATTGCGCGCGCCTACCCCTCGATCCATTGCACCTGATCGGCGGTGATGCCGTAGGCACGATACCCCGTGTGCGATCCGACCCAGCTCAGCCCCGCCCGGCCCATGGCGAAGGCCGCAGTGGCGTAGGCATCGGCGTAGGTCAGGCTGGGACCCACCACCGTCAGGCTCAGCCATTCATGCGGCGCCTCACCGGTGAGTGGATCGGTGATGTGCTCGCCGCGCTCGTAGGCGCCCGAGGTTGCCACAGCACCGCTTCGCAGCTCGATCACGCGGGCAACTGCGTCGGGAACCAGCGGATGTCGAATCCCTATCCGCCAGGGTTCGCCCGGCTCGGGCTCGCCGCGCACCAACACGTCGCCCCCGGCGTTGATGGAGTAGTTGCGCGCCCCTGCCGCGTCCAGGATCCAGGCAGCCTCCTCGACCGCCCAACCCTTGACCACGCCGGACGGATCGAGGGCCCTATCGGCCCGATGGCCGCCAACGTCAAAATAGCCTCGACTGCCAGTGCGCAGCTGCTCCGCCAGGGCCAGCACCTGCCGCAGTTCGAGGCTGCAGCTGGCCAGCGCCAGTTCGCCGCGGTTGAGCAGGCTGACCTCGCTGTCGGATCGGTAGGTGCTGAACCGGGCATCGGCGCGGCGAAGGGACGCGAAGGCATCGTCAGCCGCGCTGGCCGGGACGGAGAGATCACGCAAGTCGATGCCGATGGCGGTGCCCATGATCTGCTCGACGCGCAGGACGCCCGTTGCGACGGTCACGCGTGCGCCTGGTCGAGCGCACCCTGCAACGAGGCGGCATAGGCCTGGCTGGTGTAGGTGGCGCCGGAGATCAGGTTGATCT
>JAYUGK010000069.1:0-2299 GCA_043738415.1 Chloroflexota bacterium
CACTTCGCCGTGAACAGCCGCCCCACCGACATCCCAAGCTTCGGCACCAAGGTCGGCGACCGGATCGAGGTCCGGGAGACGCGCCGCGGCAGAGAGATCTTCAAGACCGCCTCCGAGACGATGAAGTCGGCGCTGATCCCCGAGTGGGTGAGTGCCGACGGGGCGAAGCTCAGCGGCACCGTGCTCGCCGAGCCCGCCCGCGAGCAGATGCCGGCCGAATTCAACGAGCAGCTCGTCGTCGAGTTCTACTCGCGATAACAGCAGGAGTTAGACCGTTTCATGATTGAGCTTGAGTCCCCGCCGACCACCCGCATCGAGGAGGTCGAGACGCGCGGCAACCTCTCCGTCTTCGAGGTCAACCCGCTCGCCGACGGCTATGGCGTCACCCTGGGCAACGCGCTTCGCCGCGTCCTCCTGAACTCGCTCGAGGGCGCCGCGGTCACCTCCGTCCAGGTGGCCGGCGTCTTCCATGAGTTCAGCACCCTCGAAAACGTCAAGGAGGACGTCACCCAGATTGTCCTGAATGTCAAGAAGCTGCGGCTGCGCTCCTTCGCCCGTCACGCGGTCACGCTCAAGCTGATGAAGCACGGAGCCGGCCAGGTGACCGCCGCTGACATCACCGAATCGGCCGACGTGGAGATCGTCAACCCGGAGCTAGTCCTGCTGACGCTCGACTCCGACGCGGGCTCGATCGAGATGGATCTGACGGTGGAGACCGGGGTCGGCTACCGGCCCGCCGAGCACACCGAGGATCTGCCGATCGGGATCATTCCGGTTGACGCCATCTTCACCCCGGTCCGCCGCGTCAACTTCGTGGTGAGCGACACGCGCGTCGGCCAGATGACCAACTTCGACAACCTGAACCTGGAGATCGAGACCGACGGCACCACCACGCCCAAGGCAGCCCTGTCCGCAGCCGCCGAGATCCTGGTGGGCCAGTTCAGCCGCTTTGCCGAGATCGGCCGGCGCCCGGCGCCCGGCATGGAGGAGCTGCTCCCTGCGGTCGGCTCCAACCTGCTCGAGGCGCCGATCGAGGAGCTCGATCTGCCGATGCGCGCCTATAACAGCCTGAAGCGCAACAACATCACCAAGATCGGTCAGCTGCTGGCGCTCGGCGACGACGAGCTGCTGCGCATGCGCAACTTCGGCAAGAAGAGCCTCGATGAGATGAAGGATCGGCTCGCACTCCGCGGTTTCATCGCCCCCGGGAGCGCCGAGCTGAGCGCCGACGAGTCCGATCTGCCGGCCGCCGCCGAGATGGACGACGCCGCCGCCGCCGAGATGGACCGGGAGGCCTAGGAGCGTGCCGCACCGGCTGGCCGGTCGAAGGCTCGGGCGTGCCAGCGACCATCGGATGCACATGCTCGGCAACCTTGCCGTGGCGGTTCTGCGCTACGAGAAGGTGCGCACCACCGAGGCGAAGGCCAAGGAGGTCCGCAGCCTGGTCGACCGGATGATCACCGTCGCCAAGAAGGGCGACCTGTCAGCGCGCCGCGCGCTGATTGCCGACATGCCCCACGAGCCGCTCATGGTGGAGAAGCTGATGGGCGAGCTGGCCGAAAAGTATGCCGACCGAACCTCTGGCTTCACCCGCATCCTGAAGATCGGGCAGCGCCTGGGCGACGCGGCACCCATCGTGCAGATCGAGCTGGTCTGAGCCAGACGAGCACGATCGGGCGAATAACGGAATCGAACGCGATCTCGTCAGTGCCGCAGCGATGCGCACGGGCGGTGATCGAGTACGACGGGACTGACTTCGCCGGCTCCCAGTACCAGCCGAATCTTCGGACGGTGCAAGGGGTGCTGGAGGAAGCGCTTAACAGACTGACCGGCGAGCGGGTGCGAATCCGATTCGCCGGGCGAACCGATGCCGGGGTGCATGCCACCGGCCAGGTAGCGGCTTTCTGCCTCGCTCGCCGCTCGCGCGGCGAGGGGATCGGATGGCCGGAGCTGCGGCGGCGGTTGAATGCCGTCCTCCCAGCGGACCTGGCGGTGCGTTCGCTCCAGCCGGCGCCGACCGGGTTCGACCCCCGGCGCCACGCCCAGCGGCGTGTCTATCGCTACCGGATTCGGATGGGAGGCGATCGGCGGCCGGTGGATCGGCATCGGACGCTCGAGATCGGCGACCTGCTCGACGTGGGGGCGATGCGCACCGCAGCTGCGGAGTTCATCGGCGAGCGGGACTTTGCAGCACTGGGTACCGATCCACGGGGTCGGACCGTGCGCCGCCTGATGGAGGTATCGGTGGCGAGGCGCGGAACCAGCGTGGAGATCCGGGTCACGGCCAACGCCTTCCTGA
>JAYUGK010000070.1:0-2298 GCA_043738415.1 Chloroflexota bacterium
CGCTTCAAGGGCCACCCGATGCCTGAGCTGCCCGACCTGGCGGTGGTCGGAGAGCAACTCGCCGCACGGATCACTGGCAGGCGGATCAGCGCCGCAGAGACGCCGACCGCGATCCTCGTCCGGGCGACTCCCCAGGAGCTCGCCGCGCTCATCGGGATGACGGTCGGACCGGCCCGGCGGCGGGGCAAATTCCTGCTCCTGCCCTTCACCGGAGAGGGAGGCCGTGCAAGAATCCTGGCAGCCAATCCGATGCTCGCGGGACGCTTCTGGCTGCTCGACGACCACGCCGCCAAGGTTCGAGCGCGCACCGGTCTGCGCCTCCGGTTCGAGGGCGGCGGCGAGCTGCGGTACGTCGATCGCGAGATGCTGGGCAAGCTCTACCTGGTCGAGCCGGATGGGCTAGACGCGATCCCCGGCTGGACGGAGATGGGTCCTGATGCCGATGATCCGGAGCTCACCCTCGAGCGCTTCCGCGAGCGGATCCGTCGCCACCCCGGTGAGCTGAAGTCACTGCTGCGCAACAGCCGCTTCGTCGCCGGCATCGGCAACGCCTACAGCGATGAGATCCTGTGGGAGGCTCGCCTGGCCCCGCTGCGGCGTCGCAGCACGCTGCGCCCCGACGAGGTCGATCGCCTGTATGCCGCCATGCGCTCCGTGCTGGCCGAAGCGGTCGATCGCCTGCGGGAACTCGTCCCGCCCGAGATCCAGACGCAGCACCGAGAGATCCTCAAGGTTCACCTGCGTGGGGGGCAGCCCTGCCCTCGCTGTGGCAGGGAGCTGCGACAGATCGGCGGCAGCGAGGCGACGACCTTTTGCCGGACCTGCCAGCCGTCGCTCGAGATCTGGCGCCTTGTCGATTCCCCGGTCAGGGAATGATCAGCTTCTGGCCGATGTTGATGACATCGGTCGTCAGCCCGTTCGTCGTCCGGATGGCGTCCGCGGTCGTCCCGAAATGCGCCGCGATCAACCCCAGGGTGTCACCCGACTGCACCACGTAGGTGCGCGGCGACGGCACGACGCTCCCGGGCGGCGTCAGGCTCGGGGTCGGGACGGGTGTGGCGCTGCTGACCGAAGTCGCGCTTTGCAGCACGGACGCCGCGGCCGACGTTCCGACCGATGGGCTGGGCGTGGCTGAGCCCACTCCCGGACTGGGGGTGGCCCCGCCGAACAGGCCGGCGGCGCTCCCGGCGGCGACGGTCACGGCTGCGGCAAGGCCCAGTCCTCCCACCACCGCCAGTCGACGGCGGCGGCGGGATCCAGCACCCGCGAGGCTGCGCCACGCAGGCTCGGGTTCCATGATCAGCCGGGTCGACGCGAAGGCCAGATCCGGCGGCACGCCCACCGTCCCGCGGGTAGGCCCGGGCCGCCCGCGCATGGCGACAAGGCGCTCGCATCGAATGTGGGTCTCGGAGAGGCACAGCTGCACCTGGCGGGTGCGCTCCAGGGCTCCGGGCGGGTCGAGAGCCAGGCAGAGGTGCTCGGGGTCGTAACCGTCGACGACCGTGCGATGGTCGTCGGGCAGGGCCAGCAAGGGACAGATGCGCTCCACCGTCCGAGGATACAGCGGTGCGGCCGACCGGGCCGGCGTGCCAACCCGCGGAGTCGGGATGGAAATGAATTATCCCGGCGACGACCTATTTTCCCAGGGAGTTGCCCCCCAAGTATCTTCGGCGCTGGAGAGCTTAACTTCCGTGTTCGGGATGGGAACGGGTGGATCCTCTCCGCTAGCGTCACCGGGATAAATCTTCAATTGGCGCGACCCACCGTCAATGACGGCGAGCGAACCATGGGCTGGAAGCCATCGAGTCGTCGCGGAGCCGGTCAATGCCGGCTTCCGAACGCGATCCAGCAACGTGCTAGACGCGTGAAATTAGGTCAAGCCCTCGACCATTAGTACCGCTTAGCTGAACGCATTACTGCGCTTACACGTGCGGCCTATCAAACAGCTAGTCTCGCTGCGGTCTTACCCGGTTAACCCGGTGGGGAACCTCATCTTGAGGCGAGCTTCGCACTTAGATGCTTTCAGTGCTTATCCCGACCGAACATACCTACCCAGCAATGCCATTGGCATGACAACTGGCACAACATTGGTTCGTCCACTCCGGTCCTCTCGTACTAGGAGCAGCTCCTCTCAAGTTCCCTACGCCCACGGCGGATAGAGACCGAACTGTCTCACGACGTTCTGAACCCAGCTCGCGTACCGCTTTAATTGGCGAACAGCCAAACCCTTGGGACGTACTTCCGCCCCAGGATGCGACGAGCCGACATCGAGGTGCCAAACGGTGCCGTCGATGTGAA
>JAYUGK010000071.1:0-6723 GCA_043738415.1 Chloroflexota bacterium
AACAGGGCGCGTCGTTGACGATCGCGGAGGTCGCGGATGCGAGGATCATGGGCCTCGCCCTCCACTCCGAAGTTGAGCGAATCATTCCTTCCCTCGCCGTCGCGGTTGCCTTCGTGGTTCGCCCGGTTGTGCTTCACGGCATAGCTCACCAGGTCGCGCAGCGTGAAGCCGTCATGAGCGGTCACGTAGTTGACCGAAGCCCTGGCCCCATCACCCGCACGACCGAACAGGTCCGGCGATCCTGCCAGGCACTCGGGGAGGTCGGCAGCAGCGGCCCCGGCCCCGGCCCAGAAGCGGCGAACGGTGTCGCGGTAGCGGCCGTTCCATTCGCTCCAGCCGGAGGGAAACCCGCCGAGCCGATAGCCATCGGGCCCAAGGTCCCACGGCTCCGCGATGAGCTTGAGTCGACGCAGGATCGGATCAGCGCCGATCGCTGCGAAGAGCGGCGCGGCGGCCGAGAAGCCGTCAACGGTCCGCCCCAGGGTGGTGGCCAGGTCAAAGCGAAAGCCGTCCACGCCGTACTCGACGGCGAAGGTGCGCAGGCTGTCGAGCACCAACCGCACGACCACCGGATGAGTCGCATCGAGCGTGTTGCCGGTCCCCGCTTCGTTCCGATATCGGCGCATATCGGTCGGGTCAAGGCGGTAGTAGGCCGCGTTGTCGATCCCCCTGAAGGCAATGGTGGGCCCCTTCTCGTCGCTCTCACCGGTGTGGTTGTAGACCACGTCGAGGAGCACCTCCAGTCCAGCTTGATGGAGCGTGTGAACCGCATCGCGGAGCTCGCGGCGGGGATCGCCGCTGGCCGCGAAGCGCGGATCGGGCGCCAGGAAGGCGATGCTGTTGTAGCCCCAGTAGTCGGTCAGCCCGTGCTTAAGCAGGAAGCGCCGCGTCAACTGCTGGTGCACCGGCAGCAGCTCGACCGCGGTGATGCCCAGACCCAGCAGATGGTCGATCACCGCTGGGTGGGCGAGCCCTGCGTAGGTGCCGCGCAGCGCCGGAGGCAGATCCGGATGGAGGTTGGTGAGTCCCTTGACGTGAAGCTCATAGATCACGGATTCGCGCATCGGCGTACCCGGCCGCTCGCCGTCCTCGATCGGGTCGAGCGGGGACGCCACCACGCACTTGGGAGTGAACGGCGCCGAGTCCCGCTCGTCGCGAGCCAGACCTGCAGGGCCAGCGCCGTCCACGTCGCTGAAGTGCTCTTCGCGCAGCTGGATCGCTCCCGTGAGGAGCCTGGCGTAGGGATCGAGCAGCAGCTTTCCCGGGTTGAACCGATGGCCGAGCTCGGGGCGGTACGGCCCGTGCACCCGGTAGCCGTAGCGCTGCCCCTCGCCGACGCCCGACACCCGGCCGACCCAGACGTTGCTCTCGCCGCGATTCAGCGGCACGCGCTGCTCATTGCCGTCCAGATCGAAGAGGCTCAGCTCCACGGCATCGGCGTGCTGGCTCCACAGCCGGAAGGTGGTGCCGGCCGCGTCAGGTGTTGCGCCGAGCAGCGCCGGGAGCTGGTCTGCCACCTCCCGATCAGCCGTCGAGCGGTCGCAGCGTGAAGATGCGGTACGGCAGGCGTGCCGGGTCAAGCTCGACCGGCACATCGGCTCCGCGGAGCCGTCGAGAGCGCCCGGTGAGCAGATCCACCATCAGGTACGGCTGGTCCCACCCAATCCCGATCGCCGGCAGATCGGGGTGCAGGACGGCACGCTCCGAGACGCGCAGGCCGCAATTCACCGCCACGTAGACCGCCTCGCGCCAACGGCTGGGGTATCCGGTCAGCGGGTCCAGCTCACCATCGGGGAGGGCCTTGCGATAGAAGAGCGTTTGCTCGCCGGTGGCGTTCTCGAAGCGCAGGTTGTCGTACAGCTGGAGGGCGCGCCATTGGCGGCGAAGGCGATTGAGGCCACTGATCAGCGGCTTGATATTCCCCGGGGCTTCCCAGTCGCGCGCGCGGATCTCGTACTTTTCGCTGTGCGCGTACTCCTCGCGGTCCTCGAGGCGGCCCTGCTCGCACAACTCGAACCCCGAGTAGATGCCCCACGATGAGGAGAGGGTAGCCGCCAGCACCGCCCGCACGGCGAACGCCGGTCGCCCGAGATCGAGATGACGGGGATTGATGTCCGGCGTGTTCGGCCACAGGTTTGCGCGGAAATACTCGCGCATCTGGGTTGAGGTCAGCTCGGCCAGGTACTCGCGCAGCTCCTCGCGGGTCTCGCGCCAGGTGAAGTACGAATAGCTCTGACTGAAGCCGATCTTGGCCAGCGCACGCATCATTTTCGGCGTGGTGAAGGCCTCCGCCAGGAAGAGGACGTCGGGATGCTGGCGCTGCACCTCGCCGATCAGCCAGCGCCAGAAAGGGACGGGCTTGGTGTGGGGGTTGTCGACCCGAAAGATGCGCACGCCTCGCTCGACCCAGGTGAGCACGACCTCCAGCCAGGCATGCCAGAGCCCTGCGCGAGCAGCGGCATCATCGGTGCCGAAATCGAGCGGATAGATGTCCTCGTAGCGCTTTGGGGGGTTCTCCGCGTGGCGAATCACCCCGTCGGGCGTGCGGCGATACCACTCCGGATGAGCCTTCACCCACGGGTGGTCGGGGGACGTCTGGAGCGCCAGATCGAGCGCCACCTCCATGCCGAGCTCCTCCGCGGCCCGCCGGAAATGGTCGAAGGCGGGCAGGCCCCCGAGCTCATCCGCCACCGCCGTGTGCCCACCGTCCGGCGAGCCGATCGCCCAGGGTGAGCCCGGCTCGCCTGCCTTCGCAGCGAGCGCGTTGTTGCGGCCCTTCCGATTGGTCCGGCCGATCGGGTGGATCGGCGGGAGGTAGACGACATCGAACCCCATCTCGGCGATCCCCGGCAGGCGCCATTCGGCTTCGGACAGGCTGGTCGGCACCGGGTGCGCGGGGTCGTGCCCCTGAGACCGGGGGAATAGCTCATACCAGGCGGAGAACCGGGCCCGATCGCGGTCAACCACCAGGGGCAGATCGCGATACCTACTCGCGGCACGGCGGTCCGGGTGTCGCCTGGCCGCAGCAACGGCCGTCTCCCCGGTCAGCAGCGCGATGCGAGACGCCACCGTGCGTGCCCGGCTGGCACCAGCGAGCGCGGCGCGCAGGATCGTGGCGTCGCCAGCGTTTGCCCGGGCGAGGGCTGCCTCCAGCAGCAGCCGTCCCTCGGGCAGCTCGTCCTCCACCGGCAGACCGGCGGCCAGTCGCTTGGTAAGGCCAGCCACCCACGAGCCGATCGCGTCGCGCCAGGCTTCGATCGTGTAGCGCTGCCGGCCGATCTCGGTCAGCTCGACTGTTCCGCTCCAGCGGTCGTTATCAATCCGGCGCACAGGCGCCTCGCGCCAGCCGCCCCCAGTCTCGGGAACGAGGCGAATCACCGCATCAAGCAGGCCGTGGCCGTCCGCAAAGATGTCCGCCGTGACCCGCAGCTGATCGCCGATCACTCGCTTGATGGGGTGCAGCCCGCCGTCCAGCTCTGGCTCCACGCGCTCGATCACGATCTCGCGACGCGTGCCGACCGCCCGGGCGTCAGGCTCGTCCGTGAGGAGCGGAGCTGATCCCAACGCCGCGCTGGCGGCACGCTTGAGACTCGATCGGGTGGTGGTCATTGGCGGTCGGCGCAACCGTACCCCATCCGATCCACCGTGCAACCGGTTTGCCGTCTGCGCGGTAGTCTGTGGCGACATGCGCCACCCGTCGGTCCTCGTGGTCGCCTTCCTGCTGGCCGGTTGCGCCTCTCCATCCACGAGCCAGCCGGGGTCGGGGTCGGAGGCGGTGCCGGCATCACCGGAGGCGTCGGCCTCCGTCTCGGCCGCGTCATCTTCCCCGTCCGCGACGAGCACGCTGCTGCCGACCCCACTGGCGACGTCGATCGCCGGCGGACCGGACCGAATGAAGCTCGCACTGGTCGCCTCGGGGCTCAACTCCCCGATCGGCATGGTCAATGCCGGCGATGGCAGCGGGCGCCTCTTCGTCAACGAACGCGGCGGCCTGATCCGCGTGGTCGAGGCGAGCGGCAGGCTGCTGGCGGCGCCGTTCGTCGACCTGTCCGACCGGATCGAGGCGGGTGGCGAGCAAGGACTGCTGGGGGTCGCATTCCATCCCGACTTCGCCACGAACCGGCGCCTCTTCGTGCACTACAGCCGGAGCGGCGACGGCGCGACTGTCGTCTCCGAACTGACCGCATTGGCAGACCGCAGCAGCGCCGATCCCGCCAGCGAACGAATCCTGCTCGTCGTGGCCCAGCCGTATGCCAACCACAACGGAGGCCAGATCGCGTTCGGTCCGGACGGGGACCTGTACATCGGACTCGGCGATGGAGGATCGGGAGGCGATCCGCAGGGAAACGGCCAGAACCGGCAGGTGCTGCTCGGCAAGGTCCTGCGCATCGACGTGGACGCGGCCCATGCGGCCGGTAAGCAGTACGGCATCCCGCCCAGCAACCCGTACGCGTCCGGTGGCATCTCGCCCGGCGCCGGGCTGCCGGAGATCTGGGCCTACGGGCTCCGCAATCCGTGGCGCTTCAGTTTCGATCGAATGAACGGTGACCTGTACATCGGCGATGTCGGACAAGGGAACTGGGAGGAGATTGACCGTCAGCCGGCGGGCTCGCACGGAGGCGAGAACTACGGCTGGAACGCCCGCGAGGGCAACCACTGCTACAGCTCGGCCTGCGATGGGGTCGCCTCCATCGGTCCGATCGCGGAGTACGGGCACAACCGCGGGTGCTCGGTGACGGGCGGCTACGTCTACCGCGGGACCGTCCAGCCTCAGCTCGCCGGGATCTACCTGTTCGGTGACTACTGCGCCGGCACCATCTTCAGCGTGCCGGCCGGTCGCGGCACCCACCTCCCGAAGCTGGTTGCCGAGACGGGCCGCCAGATCTCCTCCTTCGGAGAGGGCGAGAATGGGGAGATCTACCTCGTTGACCTGGGCGGGGGCCTGTACCGGGTGCTCCTGGACGGCTGAGCAGCGCGCTACAGCGCCCCGAGTGCGCGGAGGCTGACCCAGCGGCCCTGCCCGATCACCAGGTGATCGAGCAGCTCGATGTCGAGCAGGCGTCCTGCCTGCGCAAGATCGCCAGTGATGCGCAGGTCTTCGGCCGATGGGGCCGGATCGCCCGACGGGTGGTTGTGGGCGACCACCACGCTCGCCGCCTGCCGGCGGACCGCCTCGCGGAAGACCTCGCCCACGCGCACCGATGACCCGGCCAGGTTGCCGACGTAGACCGTGACCATGGCGATCACCGTGTTCTTGGTGGTGAGCAGGATCACGCGCAGCTCCTCACGCTCCAGGTGCGCCATCGCGGGGAGCAGGCGTTCGGCCAGATCGGTCGGAGCGCGCACCTGCCAGCGCGGCGCGGGGAGGGCGCAGGCGACGCGTCGTCCCAGCTCTACCGACGCCAGCAACGTGGCAGCGCGCCGCGCGCCCAGCGGCTCGAGCTCGGCGATGCCGGCGGTCGCCAGGCCAGCCAGGCCGCCGTGCTGTACCAGCACCTGGCGGGCCATGGAGAGACGCTCTGCGCCGCCCATCACCAGGGCCAGCAGTTCATCGTCCCGGCAGGCGGCGGGGCCCAGTCGCTGGAGCGTGGTCCGTGCGGCGTCGGTGATCGGCAGCCGCGAAGCGGCGACCTGATAGGCGGGAATCGACCTCACAACGCTCACGCACGGCAGGCTAGCCGCCGATCGTGATCGGTCCGTTACCAGCGGCTTAGCGGGTCAGGTCGGCAGACGCAGAATCCCGAGGCGGTCGAGGAGGGCGATGGTCACCGAGATCGCGTTGAAACCAGCGTGCATGGCGATCGAGGCCGGGAGGCTGCGCGTGCGGCGGTAGATCTGTGCCAGGGCGATCCCCAGCACGAAGATCGGCACGAGGGCAAAGATGCTGGCGTGAATCGCCGCGAAGAGGGCGGCCGACCCGTAGAGGGCCACGCGGGCGCCGCGCTCGCGCTCCCAGATGTTGTAGACCACGCCGCGGAAGAAGAACTCCTCGGCTATCGGCGCCACCACCACGAAGGCGAGCAGGATCACCGTGGGATCGCCGCTGGCCAGCACCCGTTCCGCGATTCCCTCTTCCTGTCGCAGGCCGACACCCTGGAGCAGCCACGTCGCCACGACGGAGAGCCCCGTGGCCGCGATCCAGGCCGGGATCGCCAACCCAAGGCCGATCGCTGCTGACCGCGCCGTCCCGTGTGCGGGCAGGAGGCGAAGACCGGCCAACGCCCTGGGCAGAACGACAAGCGCACCCGCCACGCCCAGCAAACCGATCTGGGTCGAGGTGAGCAGAAGAAGGGTGCCTCCCACCGTCAACGGGCCGCCATTGACAAGGGAGGTCGCCTCGCCGGCGGCTCCCAGCGACAGGATCGAGGCGACGATCACCGCCAGCAGCAGCAGGACGAAGACGGCCGGTCCCCGATAGCGCTCGGGCGGTAGCTGCCTGCGCACGATCAGCGCGCGCACCGCGTTCATGACCAGGCCGGCCAGAAGCACCAGGCCACCGAGCACCAGGAGCACCACGGGACCGATCAGGCGGTCGAATTTGGAGACGCCCGCCGACAGCAGGTCGGCATTGGAGACAAGGACCGCGGCGGGCAGAAGCAGGCCGATCGTGATGAACGCGATCGAGATGACCTGCAGGACGCGATAGCGGCCGAGCACCCCGTCGTCGGGCGCGTCGCGCGGCGGCGCGATCAGGCCGGGATCGTCCACCGGCCGCGACGGATC
>JAYUGK010000072.1:0-2260 GCA_043738415.1 Chloroflexota bacterium
ACGTACCTGCCGTCCCGGCCGGTGAACTGCGCCGCCACAAACATCGGCTGGCTCATGAACCGCTGCAGGCGGCGCGCCCGCGAGACGGTCACCTTGTCCTCCTCGGACAGCTCGTCCATGCCCAGGATCGCGATGATGTCCTGGAGGTCCTTGTAGCGCTGCAGCGTGCGCTGCACCTCACGCGCGACGGCGAAGTGGTCCTCCCCCACGATCCTCGGGTCGAGCACGGTCGAGGTCGAGTTGAGGGGATCGACCGCCGGATAGATCCCCAGCTCGACGATCGAGCGCTCCAGCCGCACCGTGCTGTCGAGGTGGCCGAAGGTCGTGGCCGGGGCCGGGTCGCTGTAGTCGTCGGCCGGCACGAAGATGGCCTGCAGGCTCGTGATCGATCCGTCCTTGGTGGACGTGATCCGCTCCTGCAGATCGCCCATCTCGGTGGCAAGGGTCGGCTGGTAGCCGACCGCCGACGGCATCCGGCCGAGCAGCGCGGAGACCTCCGCGCCAGCCTGCGTGAAGCGGAAGATGTTGTCGATGAAGAGCAGCACGTCGCGGTGCTCCACGTCGCGGAAGTACTCGGCCATGGTCAGTGCCGTCAGGCCGACCCGCTGGCGCGCGCCGGGGGGCTCGTTCATCTGGCCGAAGACGAGCACCGTCTTGTCGAGAACGCCCGAATGGGTCATCTCGCCGATCAGGTCGTTCCCCTCGCGCGAGCGCTCGCCGACGCCGGCGAAGACCGAATAGCCGCCGTGCTCGGCCGCGATGTTGCGGATCAGCTCTTGGATGATGACCGTCTTGCCGACCCCGGCCCCCCCGAAGACACCAACCTTGCCGCCGCGTCGGAACGGGGCGATCAGATCGATGACCTTGATGCCAGTCTCGAAGACCTGCGCCTCGGTCTCCATCTGGTCAAACGTGGGCGCATGGCGGTGAATCGGCAGCATCTCGGATTCGGCAACGGGGCCTTTGCCGTCGATCGGATGGCCGAGCACATCGAAGACGCGCCCCAGCGTCACGGCGCCGACCGGCACGGTGATCGGCCCGCCAGTGTCAACCGCGTCCAGCCCACGCGACAGCCCGTCGGTGGTGGACATGGCGACCGCTCGCACCCAGTTGTTGCCCAGGTGCTGCTGCACCTCGACCACCAGGGTATCGTCAGCCCCTGCGGCCGCGGCCGGCCGCTGGATCTCCAGCGCGTTGTAGATGCCGGGCAGCTCACCGGCCGGGAACTCGACATCGATCACCGGACCCGTGATCTGGATCACCTTTCCAGTCGCCATCGGTCTTCTGCTTCTCCTCGTACTGCCTATGGAGCCCTAGCGGAGGGCTTCGGCCCCGGAAGCGATCTCGGTCATCTCGCGGGTGATGTTGGCCTGGCGCGTCTTGTTGTAGACCAGCTTCAGTTCGTCGATCAGGTCGCGTGCGTTGTCGGTGGCATTGCGCATGGCCACCATCTGCGCTGACTGTTCGGAGGCACGGTTCTCGAGCACCGCGCGGTAGATGTCGACGGCCACGTAGTGGGGCAGCAGTCGGGCGAGCACCGCCCGCGGCGACGGCTCGAACAGATATTCGTCGTTCGTTTCCGCCTCCTCGTCGGCCATCGATGGCCGCTCAACCGGCAGAACGGTGCGCACCACCGGCCGCTGCGAGAGCGTGTTGACGAAAGCGGAATACGCGATCTCGATCCGATCGTAGGTGCCGGCCAGGAAGTCTTCGGTCACCAGGCGCGCGATCGGGGTCACGTCGGCAAAGGTCGGCCGGTCGCGCAGCTGGGGAAAATGGGCGTCGATCGGAACGCCGGCGCGCCGCAGGGCGTCGCGACCCTTGCGCCCGACGGTGATCGCGCTCAGCTCGATCGCCTGGTCTCCTGCGGCCGGCGCCTCGGCAACGTGTCGCAGCACCGAGCGAACGGCATTGGCGTTCAACGAGCCGACGAGACCACGGTCGGTGGTGATCAGGATCAGTCCAATGCGACGGACCGGCCGACGGGCGAGCAGCGGGCTCACCTCGGCGTCGACCGCGCCGGCGACACGGGCAAGCGCCTCGCGCAGCTCATCCGAGTAGGGGCGCGCGGCCAGGATCGCATCCTGGGCGCGTTTCATGCGCGAGGCAGCCACCATCTGCATCGCGCGG
Organism: Chloroflexota bacterium; assembly: GCA_043738415.1. Classification (GTDB taxonomy): domain Bacteria; phylum Chloroflexota; class Limnocylindria; order QHBO01; family QHBO01; genus CF-167. Next base: position 2,131 of record JAYUGK010000072.1, read on the forward strand.
GTGATCTGGGCGATGTTCCCGACCGAGCTGATGCGGCGCCTGACCTCGCGAAGCGTTGCCATCAGCCGACCATCTCGGCCTCTTGGCCAAAGCCGCCCTGCTGCCGGTACTCGACCACGGCAAGGCGCAG
>JAYUGK010000073.1:0-2257 GCA_043738415.1 Chloroflexota bacterium
TGGCCCATTACGACGCGGCAGGGATCGTCGAGCGGATCGACGGCCGGCGGGCGATCCCCGAGGTGACGGCGACCATCCTGGCGGCCCTGGCGCGCGACGGTCATGGCTGACCGATGGGGACGTCCGCCGGCTTGACCATGGTGACCATCAAGCGCCCCGACGAGATCGCCCTGATGCGCCACGCAGGAGGAATCCTGGTCGAGGTGCTCGACGCGCTCAAAGGCGAGCTCAGGCCGGGGATCACGACCGCGGACCTGGACCGCGTCGCCGAGCGGATGATCCTCGATGCGGGGGCGACCCCGTCGTTCCTCGGATACCTGGGCTTTCCTGCCTCCATCTGCGTCTCGATCAACGACGAGGTGGTGCACGGCATCCCATCGTCAGGCCGCCGGCTCCAGGAGGGGGATCTGGTCGGCGTCGACGTGGGATGCATCTGGCAGGGCTGGCACGCGGACGCCGCGCGCACCCATTCGATCGGCCCCGCCCCGCGTCGCCTGCGCGACCTGATCGACGCCACCAGCCGCGGCCTGGACGCCGGCATCGCGGCTGCCATCCCCGGCAACCGGCTCGGCGACGTCGGAGCGGCAATCGAGGCGGTCGCCCATGAGCGCGGCTACGGCATCGTGCGGCCGTTCGTTGGGCACGGCATCGGCACCGCCATGCACGAGAGCCCCAACGTCCCGAACTACGGCCGGCGCGGCACGGGGATGCGGATCGAGGCCGGCATGTGCTTCGCCATCGAGCCGATGTTCAACCTAGGCGGAGACGACGTCATGGTCCTCGACGACAACTGGACGGTTGCCACCGAGGACGGGAGCCTGTCGGCTCATTTCGAGGACACGCTCGCGGTCACCGACTCGGGCCCGCAGATCCTGACCAGGAGGTGAGGACTGTCCACGGCCGGATCGCTGGTGTATACTCCTCCTTCCGTGGGTCGCCGTGTGCGGCGGCCTTTTCGTGTGTTCACTCCCAAGCCGGATTCAACAGCTGACTGAGGGTGCGTAGCGCTTGCCGAAGAAGGATGCAATCGAGGTCGAGGGCGAGGTCGTCTTGCCCCTGCCGAACGCGATGTTCAAGGTGCGGTTGGAGAATGGGCACGAGGTCCTCGCGCACATCTCCGGCAAGCTTCGCCAGAACTTCATCCGCATCCTGCCAGGCGACACCGTCCGCGTCGAGCTGAGTCCCTATGACCTCACCCGGGGTCGCATCACGTACAGGATGAGATGAAGGTTTCTGCCTCGGTCAAGCCCCGTTGCGAGCGCTGCAAGGTGATCAAGCGCTCCGGCGTGGTCATGGTCATCTGCGTCATCCCCAAGCACAAGCAGCGGCAGGGGTAGCGCAAGTCTGTGGCACGCATCGCCGGCGTAGACATTCCCCGCGAGAAGCGGGTCGTCATCTCCCTGACCTACATCCACGGCATCGGTCCAACCTCGGCAAGGCAGATCGTGGCGGCGGCCAACGTGCCGGAGGGCTCGCGCGTTCGCGATCTCACCGAGGACGAGGTCAACCGACTGCGTGAAGTGATCGACCGACGCTTCAAGGTGGAGGGTGACCTCCGCCGCGAAGTGAGCATGAACATCAAGCGCCTGATGGAGATCGGCTCCTACCGCGGCGTTCGGCATCGACGCAACCTCCCGGTGCGCGGTCAGCGCACCAAGACGAACGCTCGTCAGCGGCGTGGTCCGCGCAAGACGGTCGGCGTCCGACGCAAGAAGTAAGCATCCTCACCGAGTCACCACAGGAGTTGCATGGCTGAGCGGAAGCGCCCGGTGCGCACCAAGAAGCGCGAGAAGAAGAACGTCCCGGTCGGGCACGCCCATATCCAGTCCACGTTCAACAACACGATCGTGACCATTACGGACACGACCGGGAACGTCATCAGCTGGGGGAGCGCCGGCCTGGCCGGATTCAAGGGGTCGCGGAAGAGCACGCCATTCGCGGCGTCGCAGACCGCCGACCTTGCCGCGCGGCGCGCCATGGAGCACGGAATGCGCCAGGTCGAGGTCTTCGTCAAGGGCCCCGGCGCCGGTCGCGAGCAGGCGATCCGATCGCTGCAGACTGCGGGCCTCGAGGTGACGGCCATCACCGACGTGACGCCGATCCCGCACAACGGCTGCCGGCCGCCCAAGCGGCGCAGGGTCTGAGGAGCGATCGATGGCACGCTATACCGACCCGGTCTGCCGCATCTGCCGACGAGAAGGGCTCAAGCTCTTCCTCAAGGGGAGCCGCTGCTTCAGCAAGAAGTGCGCCTTCGAGC